>JANNOC010000620.1:0-20448 GCA_031398865.1 Gemmatimonadota bacterium
GCAATCCGTGCGGGAAACGAACTCGTGCGACGCGAGCGAAGTCACGTGCCGGCGCGAGCTTGCCGGCTTGTGTAATACTCTAATCCCGTCTACGTTTAAAGGCTATGTTCGATGAGCTGAGCGAAAAGCTGGAGGCGACGTTTGCGCGCCTGCGTGGGCGCGGCGTTCTCAACGATGCCGACATCAAGGAGGGGCTACGCGAGGTGCGTCGCGTCCTCCTCGAAGCGGATGTCAACTTCCAGCTCACTCGCGAGTTCCTCGAGCGCGTCGAAAAGAAAGCCATCGGGGTTTCGGCGCTCCGAACGGTCTCGCCCGGGCAACAGCTCGTCAAGATCGTATACGACGAGCTCACCAGCATGCTGGGCGAGCGGCGCGAGGGGCTGCACCTCAGTTCCGTGCCGCCCACCGTGGTGTTGATGGTCGGATTGCAGGGCTCGGGGAAGACGACCACCGCGGCCAAGCTGGCGCGCAAGCTCAAGGCGGAAGGACGCGCGACGCGGCTCGTGGCCGCCGACGTGTATCGTCCCGCCGCGATCGACCAGCTCGAAACGCTGGGCCGCCAGCTCGACGTGCCCGTGCACGCCGAGCGCGACACCACCGACGTCGTGCGCATCGCGCGTCACGGGGTCGAGCAGGCGCGGCGCGAGCGCGATCGCGTCGTCATCGTGGATACGGCCGGCCGCCTGCAGATTGACGATGAGATGATGGCCGAGCTGGTGCGGCTGAAGGAGGCGATCCACCCGGATGAGATTCTGCTGGTCGCGGACGGGATGACGGGACAGGATGCGGTGACGATCGCGCAGGGCTTCGACAAGGCGCTGGGCATCACCGGCGTGATCCTGACGAAGATGGACGGCGATGCGCGTGGCGGTGCCGCGTTGTCCATCTACGGCGTGACGAAAAAGCCGATCAAGTACATCGGTGTCGGCGAAAAACCGGATGCGCTCGAAGAGTTCCATCCGGAGCGCATGGCCGGGCGCATTCTGCAGCAGGGTGACATCGTCTCGCTGGTGGAGAAAGCGCAGGGCGCGTTCGATGAAGCCGAAGCAAAAAAGATGGAGCGCAAGGTCCGCAAGGAAGGGATGGATCTGCAGGATTTCCTGACGGCGATGAAGCAGATGGAGAAGCTGGGGCCGCTCGAGGGCGTGCTGAAGATGCTCCCCGGTGTGAATGCCAAGATGCTGAAGCAGGCGAAGCTGGATCCGAAGCGCGCCAGACATCTCGAGGCGATCGTGCTGTCCATGACCGCGGCGGAACGCAAGGAACCGGCGCTGTTGAATGGCTCGCGGCGCGCTCGGGTGGCGAAAGGCGCCGGACGTCCCATCAGCGAAGTCAACCGCCTGCTGGAGCAGTTCCGCGAAATGCAGAAGATGATGAAGAAGATGACGCACGGCGGCGCGAAGCACGGTGGCGCCAAGGGTGCGTTGCCGAAGGGCGCGATGACGGGGGGTTTCAGGATGTTGGATGGCGGTACTGCCGCCGGCGCGACGCCGGCAGCGAACGACCGGGTGCGGCTCGGACATGCCGAGCGCGCGAGGAGCCCGGGGCAGGACTACACACCCTCCGGAGGGAGAGCACCATGGCTGTCAAGATTCGTCTCCGACGTGTCGGCCGAAAGAAGGCACCGACATATCGCATCGTCATCGCGGACTCGAAGAGCCCGCGTGATGGCCGTTTCATCGAGATCATTGGGCAGTACGCTCCCCGGCTCACCGAGGGTGCCCTGAACGTCGACATCGCCCGGGCCAATCACTGGCTCGACGTCGGCGCGCAACCCACCGATACGGTGCGCTCGCTGCTCCGGAAGGCCGGCGTGCTCAAGACGCGTCACGAATCGCGCGTGGCGGCGAAGCTGCAGGCGACAGCCGTCCCGCTCGCCGACAGGGACGACGCAGCGGAGTGACGTGACGACGCCCGCCTACGCGATCGTCGGGCGGATTCGGAAGGCGCACGGCGTCCGCGGCGAGCTCGTCGTGGAAGCGATCACCGACGAGCCGGACGCGATCTTCGCGCCCGGCCGTCGCGTTTTCGCCGGCACGGCCGACGGGCAGCTCGCGCGCGCGCCTGACGACGCGCCGGACGGCGCGAGTGCGGGGCACGCGCTGCGCGTGCGGCGCGCGTCGGCATTCAAGGGGGGGCTCATCGTGAGCCTCGAATCGATTGACGACCGCAATGAAGCCGAGCGCTGGCGGGATCGGTATCTCCTCGTGCCCGTCGAGGATCTCACGCCGCCGGGCGCGGACGAGGTGTTCACGCATGACCTGTATGGGATGCAGGTCCGGCGCGCGGACTCCACGCCCGTGGGCGAGATTGTGGAGCTGTACGAGTTGCCGCAGGGGTTGATGCTCGAGATCAAAACGCCGACGGGCAACGTTCTCGTCCCGTACCGCCGCGAGATGGTCGCGCGCGTGGACGTGGAGGAGCGCGTCGTGTATCTGGATCCGCCCGAGGGGCTCCTGGAGTGACGCTGCGCGTCAACATCGTCTCGATCTTTCCCGAGTTCTTCGCTGGTCCGCTGTCGCTGAGCATCCCCGCGCGCGCGGCGGCCGCCGGGGTCGTGTCATACCATCTCGTGGATCTGCGCGACTTCACCCATGATCGGCACCGCACGGTGGACGATGCGCCGTATGGCGGGGGCGCGGGAATGGTGATGAAGCCGGGCCCATTCTTCGAAGCGGTCGAGGCCATCGGGGCGAGAGCGCCCATCGTCCTGCTGTCGCCGCGAGGGCGCCAGTTCTGCCATGACGACGCTGTCCGCTTTGCCGGCGGCAGTGAGCTGACACTGCTGTGCGGACATTACAAGGACATCGACCAGAGGGTTGCCGATCACCTCGCGACGGAAGCGCTGTCGCTCGGCGATTTCGTGTTGAGCGGCGGCGAGCCCGCCGCGCTCGCGATCATCGACGCGACCGTGCGGTTGCTGCCGGGCGCGATGTCGGACATCGACAGCGCGCGCGGCGATTCGTTTTTCGGCCGAGGGCTGAGCGCGCCGAGCTACACGCGTCCGCCGGAGTTTCGCGGACATGCCGTGCCGCCGATTCTGCTGTCCGGTGACCACGCGAGCATTGCCGCCTGGCGCGAGCAGGAAGGCACCCGGCTCACCGAGGAGCGGGAACGCGGACGCGAAACGCGCTGATTCGGTCGTGGATCAACCCACGACCGCTGATCTCCGCGGCTGGCGTAACGCGTCGGCGCCCGTTAGCTTTGACGTCTGCCGCCATCATTTTCCTTGTCTGCCTTGTCCCGGGCCAGCCGCGTCGCCCAGAGCGTCATATGCATGAGTTCATTGAGACCCAGAAAGAGTGGATGCGCTCGGATGTCCCGCCGTTTCGTGCGGGTGACACGCTGCGCGTCAACGTCCGCGTGAAAGAAGGGGACAAGGAGCGTCTGCAGGCGTTCGAAGGCGTGTGCATCGCCCGGCGCGGCAGCGGCGTGAGCGCCACGTTCACCGTTCGGAAGGTCTCCAACGGCGTCGGCGTCGAGCGCATTTTCCCCGTGCACAGCCCGATGTTGAGCGACATCGTTGTGGTGCGGCGCGGACGCGTGCGACGCGCGAAGCTGTACTATCTGCGCCAGCTCACGGGCAAGGCGACGCGCATCAAGGAAAAGAAGATTCGAGTCGTTGTTCCGGGTAGCGAGGCGTAGCGACAGGTGACCGGCGAGCCCTCCCCGCGGGCCCCGGGTCGACGGCAGCATCGCTGGAGCACGATCGAACGCGACCTGCGCGACGCAGGCAGCATGCTGATCGCTGGAGTAGATGAAGTCGGACGGGGCCCCCTGGCGGGCCCCGTTGTCGCATGCGCGGTCGTCATGCCCGCCGGGATGCGCGCCATCGCCGGCGTGGACGATTCCAAGAAACTGTCCGCGTCCGAGCGCGTCCGCCTGGCGGCGAAGATCCGAACGCGCGCCGTGGCGATCGCGCTCGGCGCGGCCTCCGTCCGCGAGATTGACCGGCTGAACATCTATCATGCGAGCGTTCTGGCCATGCGCCGGGCGCTTGCCCGGCTGTGCGTCACGCCCGACCACGTCCTCGTGGACGGCAACCAGATCAGAACACTGTCGGTGACGCACACCGCCGTCGTCCACGGCGACGCGCGCTGCTTCAGCATCGCCTGTGCGTCCATCATCGCCAAGGTGACCCGCGACCGGCTCATGGCCGCGTTAGGCGGACGCTATCCGGGCTACAACTGGTCCAGCAACGCGGGATACACGACGCCGGATCATGTGGTCGGCCTGGACCGCCTGGGCATCACACCGCACCATCGCAGGAGTTTCTGTCGCGTGAGCCAGCTGACGTTGGATCTGCTCGGACCGGTCGTCGACGTGGAGCAGCCCGCCGACATGCCGGACTCATCCGCTTTTTCGCGCGGCATCGTGTCACAAATGGGCGGTGAATGTGATCCCGATCACACTGCTGCTGTGACGTGACTGCAAGCGTATCAGCACTCGTGCGTTAGGCGGTGTCCGGCGGTATAGTTCTCGCAACGTCGGTTTGCTTTCACGACATCACGACGAACTCACTGCATTCGGGAGGATACAGCATGCGGACACACACCCGGTGGATACTGGCACTGGCGCTCGTTCCCGCGGTTGCGGCGTGCGCCACCAAGGGAGCACTCCGGCGCGGTTTGGAAGCACAGCGCGTGGCGCTGGCCGCCGAGAAGCAGGAGCGCGTTGATGCAGACGCCGCTCTGCGCGCGGACCTCGTCGCCCTTCGCAACGATCTGCAGGGACTGCGCACCGAATTCGGCGCCAAGATCACGGCGATGGAAGAAGGCGTGAAGTTCATCTTCCCCGTCAACTTTGCATTCGATGACGCGATGGTCCGCGATGCAGACCGCGCCGCGCTGGATCGCTTCGCGCAGGTCGTGCAGCGCCACTACGGCGGCGCGAAGATCACGGTGGAAGGGTTCGCGGACGAAGCGGGTGCGCAGCGCTACAATCTGACGTTGTCGCAGCGTCGCGCGGAGTCGGTCCGTGAGTATCTCACGGCGCAGGGGCTGTCGCAGGGATTGCTGCGCGCCATCGGGTACGGCGAGACGCGCCAGGTGAACGCGGGCGCGACCCATGACTCGCCGGGAGCGGAAGCCAACCGCCGCGTGGTGTTCGTTGTGGAAAGCCGTGCGGAAGACACCATCGCCGTGCTGCAGTCCGAGTAGATCGCAAAGTCGCCCGTCCTTCGTGGGCCTTACGACAACAGCCCCGGCATGCGCCGGGGCTGTTGTCGTTTGGGTTGTGCCCGGCTGCCAACGATGTCGCTATATTTCGCGGCGTGACGACCCGGTAGCTCAACTGGTAGAGCAACGGACTTTTAATCCGTAGGTCGCGGGTTCGAGACCCGCCCGGGTCACTTGGACGTTCGCGAATGCCGTCACGGCCCCTGCGGCACCACGGCCTCCGCCGCGTCCCACTCGTACAACACGCGGTACATCGCCGCGTTGCGCTCGAGAATGCGAACGTAGTCGCGTGTCTCGTCGAACGGGATCCGCTCCACAAACACGTCCAGATCGCCGGCGCCGCGCTTCCTGCGCCAGCGCGCCACGCGCGACTCCCCCGCATTGTAGGCCGCCAGCGCATGTACGGTCTGGTCGTACCGGCCCATGAGTCGCGCCAGGTGGTTCGTGCCCAGCACGATGTTCACGTCCGGCTGATACAGCAGCGCGTCATCCCAGAACGGAAACTCGCGCGCGTTGGCCAACTCGCGGCCGACGCGCGGCATGACCTGCATTAACCCGCGTGCGCCCACGCGGGACGTCGCGCGCGGATCGAAGTACGATTCCTGGCGGATCAGCGCGGCGACCATGGCCGGATCGAGCTTGTTGCTGCGTGCGCTGCCCGCGATGAGTGGCTGGCGCGTGACTGGATAGATCAGGCGATACGCCCGCTCGTCGCCGCCGCCTGACGCGACGGCGCGATGCCCGAGACGAATGGCTCGCGACGCAAGGCCGCGCTGCACAAACGCCTCGCCCGTCGCCAGCAATCGCGCCATCGAGCCCTCCGCGTCAACCGCAAGCCGGTCGTACTCGAGTCGCGCTTCGGCGTCCATCCCCAGCGATTCCAGCAAATGGGCGCGCGTCATCACGATCGCGACGGCCGCGCGCGCGCTGGAGTCCGGCGACACGGCGCCGGTACAGGCCGCGCACTATCGCCGGTGCGCGCTCCACTGCCGGGCGCGCGAGCAGGAGCCCATGACGGCACCCCCAGCCGGCGCGCGGCAACGAGCGCGTAGTACGACTGCGGAGCATTCGCGAGGACGCTCTGCCATAGTGCGCGTGCGGCCGCTGTATCGCCCGATCGCTGCCACGCGCGGCCGCTCCAGTACACGACGCTTGCGCGCTCATCGGCACTGACGGACCCGGCCGCCAGCGAGTCGAACTCCCGCGCGGCCGTGCGCACGTCACCCGTGACAAACGCGATGAGCGCCGCGCGAAAGCTGGCCGTCGAAGCCTCCGGCGCTGTCGGAAAGCGCGTCGCCAGCTCGCGGAAAGCCGCGCGCGCCGCTCCATCCCGGCGCTCGTCGGTCGCGAGATCCGCGAGCAGATACAGCGCCGACGGCGTAGCGGGAGAGGCCGAGCCGTACTGCGACACCACGCGGCGCAACAGCGTGCGTGCCTCGCGATCGCGGTCCAGGCGCAGAAGCGCGCGCGCCCGTTCGTACGCCGCCTGTCCGGCCAGCGAGCGCGGCGTGCGCACGCGCGCGAACTGCACAGCGGCCGCGCGCTCCCGGCCGAGCGCCAGGAGCGCGCGGCCGTACGTGAAGCGATCGCTATCCGCCACTCCGCGTCCCCGCCCCGCACGCGCCGCGCGGCCAAAGCCAGCGGCGGCGCGGGACATGTCGCCCTCGGTAAATGCCGCGTGCGCGAGGAGCAGTTCCTCGGCGACGGACCGCTGTGTGAAGTAGGCATCGAGCACTGTGCGCGCCGCGCTCGCCGCCGGAGTGCCCGGCTGGTTTCTTACGGACGCGTACATCTCGCGCCGGAGCGCGGCAAGCTGTGTCCGCCGTCCCCTCGCCGACGCGGCCTGCACGCGAGAGCGGAGCGCCGACGTACGATCGCCTACCGCCTCATAGGCGCGCGCGGCAGCGGTAAGGTCGCCATACCGCTCGCGCGCCTGGGCCTCCACCGCGGGCGCGCGTACGACCGCCGCGGGCAGCCGCAGTGTCGTGTACGTTGCGGCTCGATCGCGTTCGGCGCGCGCGAGACCCGCCGCACGAAGACGCAGCCAATCGGCGATGCTGGGCAACTCCTCGGCAGCCCGCTCGTAAGTCACCCGCGCGCTGTCTCTCCGCTCGAGACGGTGCAGCGCGCGCGCGAGCAGAACGAGCCGACCCCCCAGCTCCTCCGGACCGCCCGAGGCCACCGCGCGCTCCGCGTGAGCGAGTGCAATGGTGTCACGGTCCATTTCCAGCGCCGAGCGCGCAAGCAGCGCTCGACCGGCCCCGCCGAAGAGCGAGTCGACCCACACCTCTTCGTCAAGGAGATCGGCCGCATGCTCCCACCCTTCCCAGGCGGCCGCCGCGGCCGCGGCAAGCAGGATCAACTCCGGCGTGCGCTGCGCGCTGTCGCGAAGCGCTGTCTCGAGGATGCGCGACGCCTCCCACGCGCGCCCTTCTCGTAAGGCGCTATCCGCACGCAGCGCAATGGGGCTCGTCGGGCGCAATTTGCCGAGGGGACGCATCGCAACGTCTCCCTCACCGGCGTCGCGCTTCACGTCGCCGCACGCGAGCGTCGCGGCGACGAAGACGAGGCGGAGGTGCCTCACTCCGCGGGTTCCCGCATGCGTCACGATCGCGCGATCAGTGCGAACGCGTTGCTGCGTGACCTGCCGCCACGTGAGCGTACACCAGACGCGACACGTCGGCGATCAGCGCGCGCGCGATCGCCTCGTCCGGAATACCGCGGGTGAGAACGGCGAGAACGTACGGAGAACGATCACGAGGATACACGATGGCGGCGTCATGAAGCACACCGGTAATCTGACCGGTTTTGTGTGCGACGGGGGTACCCGCCGGCAGTCCCGCGGGAATCTCCGCCTCGAATTCCTGTCTGAGCAGAATGTCCCGCATGACCGCGGTGCCGGTTGCGTTGCTCACCTCCCCGCGCTCGAGCGCCACCAAAAGCTGCGCCATGTCTGCCGCGGTCGTGCGGTTGTTGAGTCCGCGTTCGAAGGCCTTGGTGTCCTCGACGCCGCGCAACACCGCCGTCCTGCTCGCGCCGAGCGCTCGGGCGCGCGCCGTCACACGCTCGGCGCCAACCAGTGCGATCAGGGCGTTCGTCGCGAGATTGCTCGAGCGAACGATCATGCGCGTCATCAGCTCGCGGATGGGAACGCGACCTCCGACACGGTCGTACAGCGACGGATCCTCGTCACTTTCCGGATCGAGCGCATACGGCGAACCGTCCACGATGGAGGCGAACTGGTTGACGAGAAGCAGGGGCTGGTCGAGGCCGAAGCTGCCGTCATCTTCCTGCGCCACGAGCTCGAACATCACCGGAACCTTCATGAGGCTCGCGGCATGAAAGACGACGTCGCCGCTGAGTGAGAGCGAATCACCGGTGCCGAGGTCGCGGAAAGTCACCCCCACCTCCGCGCCAGGAACGACCGCGACGCGCACCTCGATGGCCGCGCGCAGGGCGCCGACGTCTTGCGAGAGTCCAAGGAGCAGCGCAGCGATGGATGCTGTCATTGGCCGAATATAGAGCGAGCAGGAGGGTGTGCAATCACGTGTCAGCGTGCTCCGCTGTTGCCATCATGCGGCTGAATCGTGTGTTTCGAGAGGGGTTGTGCCCCCCAGTACGCATACAACCGGCCGCAAATCCCCGCGCCATGCCATTTCCAGAACCCGTTAAGGAAGCGCCGCCAGTTGTTACACAGGCGCAGCTCAAGCGCGAGCGCCTGCGGTTCGTGGATTTCCGTTTCAGCCGTACGCCAGCGGGACTGTGCTCGGCTGAGGTTGAGCTGGAATGGCTGGACAACGTGCGCGTCGTCGGGAAGGCGAGCGGGCAATCGAGCCCGATGGGCGATCACCGCATTGCCAGCGAGGCTGCGTTGCGCGCCATCGAGCTCTTTGCGTCGGGCGCGCTTCAGTTCGAGTTGATAGGCGTCAAGGCGCTGCGCGCTTTCGACGCGAACATCGTCATCGTCTCGATCGGCGTGAAGCGAGGAGAAGGTCCGAACCGACTGCTCGGATCGTATCTCGCGGAGCAGGATCCGCTGCGCGGGTCGGTGATCGCGGTGCTGCATGCCACGAACCGCATCATGGGCAACTTCATCGCGACACGGTGAGCAGGACCCCGCGGCGTCCCCGAGGGTAGGTGATACAAGGGGCGAGAAGCCCGCAAGGTCGCTCGCGCGCCTCCAGTGAGGGAGGCGCTCCGTTTTCCCAGGAGTTGCGTATCCAGTGAAGCTGCCGTCGCTCACGACTCCAGTTCTCGTCGCGCTGCTGACCGCGTGCGCGGGTCGCATGTCGCAGCAGGAAAGCCTGTCGCCGCCGGCGCGCATTCCCGCCGTGGATTCCGTGGTGCTTGTCATCGAGGCGCCGCCTGCGACAGTGGCCGATTCCGGATCGTCCACCATAGCAACCGCGGACAGCGTATCCCGGGCGGAGCTCACGCAACTCGCGCTCGGCGTCTTTGGCGATTCTGTCGGGCCGGCAGCCGTGGTCGCGGATGTGGCGGATACCGCCGTGTCGCCCGAGGTCGTCCTGGACGTGCGCTCGTACGAAACGCATGCCCGAGTGGAGCACTATGTGCGGCAATTCTCTGGTCCCGCCAAAGATCGCATTGCGAGGCGTCTCGAGATTGGATCGCGCTACGAGCCAATGATCCGTGCGAAGTTCCGCGCGGCGGGGATTCCAGAGGACATGAGTTATCTGGCGCTCATCGAGAGCGGCTACTCGCCGCACGCCTACTCGCGCGCCGCCGCGGTGGGAATGTGGCAGTTCATGACGTCCACGGCACGTGGAATGGGCATGCGTGTGGACTGGTGGGTGGATGAGCGGCGCGATCCCGCGCGCTCGACCGACGGCGCTATCCGGTTTCTACGGTACCTGCGCGATCAGTTCGGGTCGCTGTATCTGGCGGCCGCTGCCTATAACGGAGGTCCTGGCCGGGTGTCCCGCGGCCTCACGCGCTTTGCCGAGGAGCTGGAAGGGACAACGGGCGAGGATCGTTTCTTCGCGCTGGCAGAGGAGAACTATCTGCCTGCGGAGACCAAGAATTACGTTCCGCAACTCATCGCCGCGGCGTTGGTGGGGAAGGACCCCGGCAGGTACGGCCTCGTCGTGAATCGTCAGGCGCCGTACGAGTACGACTCGGTGCGCGTGGGGGCGTCCACGCCTTTGTCGGCGGTTGCGTCCGCGGCTGGAGTGCCCGTCACGGATATCGTGGAGCTCAATACGCACGTCCTTCGCGGCGTCACGCCGCCCCGCGAATCCTTCTTCGTCAGAATACCCGCGGGCGGCGCCGCCGCATTCGATTCCTCGTTCAAGGCGCTCGATACGCTCGAGCGCCGTGCGTTCGCCCGGGTGACTTCGAGGAAGGGAGAATCGCTCACTGCCATCGCGAATCGCCATGGGATCACCGCCAAGAATCTCGGCTGGTATAATCCCAAGGCCGCGCGACTGAAAAGTGGCAATTTGCGTCCCGGCCAGGTGATTCTGGTGCCGACCAGAGCAGTAGTCGCCGCGGCGCTGGACGTGCCGGATCCATCGATCGAGCGGTATGGCTCCGCGGTACGGCGGAAAATGCACATCGTGCGGCGCGGCGAAACGTTGAGCGGAATCGCGAAGCGTTACGGGACGACGGTCGCCGCGGTGAAACGTTTGAACGGGCTACGAAAGACCACGATCTTCGCGGGCCAGGCGCTGATCGTCAAAGGCGCTCCCAAGGCCGCGCGTGGGAAGTCCACGGCGCGACGGTCGGGTGCCGCCGCGCGCGGCAAGGCGAAGGGCGGCAGCGCGTCATCGGCGAAAACGAAGAAGCCCTAGGTACTGCGATTCGCCGCGAGACGCAGGGCTCGAAACTACCGGTGCCGAGGGTGTGAAAAGAGAACGGAGCGCAACCAGCGCTCCGTTCCCTTTTCCAGTAGCAAGGCAGGCGGGGAGTCGCTATTCCACGATCCCAGTGCCCAGGTAGCCTTTCATGACGGCCCGATCGTACCCGTTGCCAGGATCGATCCCTTTGGCGCGGGCGGCGTTCACCGCCGCTGGGCCACGATTGTAGATCAACAGGGCCAGCCGGACATCGCCATCCTGCTCGCGAATCAAGGAGCGGAGGTAGCGAAAACCGATGCGGAGGTTGACCTCGCGCTTGTACAGCTGATCCCGCGTCACGTCCTTCTGGAAGTACTTGGCGGTTGGCAGCATGAGCTGGGTAAGGCCAACGGCGCCTACCGGGCTGACCGCGCGCTCGTTGAATTCGCTCTCGATGCTGACCAGTCGAAAGGCCAGTTCCGGAGCGATCCCTTCCGCCAGCGCGATATCGTGGATGGACTGCGCCAAGTCAGCTCCAATGCCATAATGGCTGGAGAAGCGAAAGATCTTGTTCATGCGGTCAATCTGGGCCTGTGCAAGCGCCAAATCGCCCGATGCTTCAGCGAGCTGATTATTGAGTTCTGAAGCGCTGCCAAGGCTGAAACTGAACGCGGAAGGCTCCGCGTTCGCGTCCTGGGGCTTCCGACTCTGAATCAGAACGACGGCGGCGCCGCAGATCGCCATAAGGAGGGCACTCCTCCTGATACGATCGAGGCGACGCTTGGCGTCGCCACGGTGCACGTACGTCCCACGAAGATTTCGCATATGTTATTCCCGTGCAAGGATTTAGAGCTCGGCACAAGCAAACGTCACTAGCGCCGCACTCTTCCATATAAGGCAACGGCTGTGCCACAACTAGGCTCTCCAGAGGCCGCTCCGACCACCCTCCTTTTCCACCAGCCGAATCTCTGAAATGACCATCCCTCTATCATTGCTCTTTGCCATATCATACACTGTGATGAGCGTCACAGACACGGCAACGATGGCCTCCATTTCTACCCCGGTTCTGGCGATCGTTGCGACAGCGGCCTCCACCCTGAAACCGGGGAGGTTTTCGTCAGCGGTCACATCAATCCGTACGTCCGCCAGCGGAATATTGTGACACAGTGGCACGAGGTTCGATGTCTGCTTGGCCGCCTGGATGCCCGCGACCCGGGCGACCGCGATCACGTCGCCTTTGTCCAAGTCATTGCGGCGGATTGCGTTGAACGTCTCCATTCGCATGCGAATTGATCCTGACGCGATCGCGCGGCGATGGCTTTCTGACTTTTGGCTCACATCCACCATCCGCGCCGCGCCGGTGGAATCCGCGTGGGTCAGATCCGTCACGAGGGTTTCCTCGCCATGTCCGCGAGAACAGCGGCGGCAAGAAGTTGAGGGTTCACGTTGCTCATGGCCCGCGTCTTGGCATCCTCGATACTGTCCATCGTCCGGCTCGCCCCGACCGCGTCCCGCGCGTCGCCGCGCCGCGCCGCCGAGCGGATGTCGCCGTGCACCAGGACGCTGAGCGCCTCCAGGGCGTTGCTGAAGTCACCCCGCGCACCGGCGCTTCCCTGTGCCATGGCGGCGCGATATCGGATCGCCGGGTTCCCGGAGCGGCCTGCGTCGTGAAGCAGCTTTGCGGAAGCGCCAGCCTTGTCCAGACTCGCTCGATCCAGAAGGGAGCCGGGCGCTCCGTCCGCCAGTCGCAGTTGGTGCTCCCCTGTATCCGCCTCCTCACCCAGGGCTTCCCGGACCGCTGGTTGGGCAACAAAAGCCTGCATGTCGGTGATCGACAGGCGAGGGAGCCGTAGCGGCGACACGCGCGATCGCACGGTCGGCAGGAGCGAGGCCGGCTCGCTGGACGTCAACACGATGGTCGTGTCCTCAGGGGGCTCCTCGAGCAGCTTGAGGAAGGCGTTGGCCGCCTCGTCGGCTCCCTCCTGGGATACCATGCGCTCGGCGTCGCCAACGACCACAACCTTTCGCCTCGCCAGAGCGGGAGTCATGGCGACGCGCCGGAGGATGGCGTGGACGGTGCCGATGAATATTCCAGCGCTGCCGCTGGCCGCGGCATACAGGCCGTGATTGCCCACCCGCTCCGCGATCTCGGCGTCATAGACCCCCCGCACCTCCTGGGGTGATCCGTCGAAGTCCCTTCGCGGGCGGGGAAAAAACCAATGCAGGTCGGGGTGGGCCAGCTCCAGGGAGCGCCGGCACTGCCCGCACGTTCCGCAGGGACGCGGTGAATCGCCGTCGCACAGAAGCAGCTGTCCGATCCAGAGCGCGAGGCGCTGTTTGCCTACGCCGCGGGGACCGTGCAGAAGAAGACTCGACGGCAGGGTACGCAGTTCTACCGCGCGCTCGATCCGCTGACGCTGTGCGAGGTGCCCTTGGACAGGAAGAATCGGCATGGACGGAATATGTGCCCGAGTCAACGCCGCCGGGAAGCCTCTTACGGACTGGTGTGCCGGTGAGCGTTGCTTGCTCCTTTGGCAATGGCCAGGTGGTGGGGCTGGTGGTGTGCTCCCGTGGCCATCAATCCGTAAAATCCCAATGCTCCAATCCGTTGCACTGTCCGGTCATCGGCTGGATTCCGTGCCACCACCGTGAGGCGAATACCGTTTTCATTGTCCTCAACGTTGACTCGCCCACTCCGGGAGCACGGCGAGTATATTGGCGTGCTCCCGCACCATGCGGGTCGCCGCCGCCTGTCCGTCGGGGTCTCCAGCAATGTCGAATCGCGTGCCAGCCGCCACCGGGGTGGATCTCACGGTAGTCCGTAACACGAGCGCGTTCATATCCCGCAAATGTTGGATCAGCGCGTCTATTGACACAGATCTCCAGTCGGTTCGGGAGTCTGCCTCCAGAATGGCGACGATCTCCGCCACCGCGGCAAATGCATCCTGACCGGCCTGTGTCGACGTGGGCCCCCCAGAGACAGCATGCGTGCTCTTCGAGGAATCGTGCTGGGCTGGGAGCACCGCCGGGAGCACAAGGCTTAGGATAATGACGAGCGAGCGCATGATATTCCGAGGAAAAAGAGATGATGACGTCTCCGAGGAGCATACGCGGCGCAACGAAAGGGCGTTGATGCGAACCGACCATGCTGCCGATGTGGTCGTGCGGGTCATGAGTAGCTTGCTTTTGCTTGAGCGGCCCGCGTCACAGCTCCTCGAGTGGCAAGCGGCGCGGGGCGATCCGGGGGTGTGTGGGGCAGAGCCAGAAGTCATTGCCATCGAACCAGAAAAGGGCGTGCTGGCGGAACTCGCGGGCGAGCGCCTCTGCCTGCGCGTGATCGAGCGCGACGGCTACCGAGCGCTCGCGGTGGTCGCCAGCGGGCGAGACGCCGTCCACCCGGCGCAAGGGGGCCGAGGCGAGCGCCAACCGCGCCTCCAGCGCCGACTGCGGCGTGAGCGCCGTGCTGGCATCGTGGCTTGCTCGATCCAGGTGCCCGGTCGGATAGGCGTGGGGAAACTCCGCCGTGATAACAGCGAATGGTGTATCCAAGCCGACTGAGGCGAGCAGTGCCCGAATGTCATCGGTGATGGGTTGCCGTAGATCGATGCGCGCCTGTCCGGCATCGACCAACTCGAGGACGGTGTCCGCATACGTGCGCCACAGCGCAACGGGGAACGGTGGCGGCTCCGCCGGATCGCGCAGTCGCGACAGCGTCGCGTCATACAGGCGCACGGACTCGTCATCGAATAGCGCGGCGATGATGCGGTCGAAGCCGCTTTCGTGCAGCTGCATTACCCGCAGCGCGATCTCGGCGGCCGGCTGCTTGGGGAACGCGTACGCGCCAGTGGAAATCGCCGGAAATGCGATGCTGCGTATATCGCCCTGCTGCCGAGCGATGTCGAAGGCGCGGGAGTATGTGCGCTCGAGAAGCGCGCGCTCTCCTGCGTTGCCGCCGCTCCACACCGGGCCCACCGCGTGGATCACATAGCGCGCGGGCAGCCGGTATGCGTGCGTCAGTACGGCATCGCCGGTCCGACACGTTCCATGACGTGCACATTCCAGCAGGAGATCCGGGCCCGCGGCCCAATGAATGGTGCCGTCAACGCCGCCACCGCCACCCAGCGACTCATTTGCGGCGTTGACGATAGCGTCCGCGGCGATCGTCGTGATGTCGGCGCGTACGATCTCGATCATGCGGGGATAGAATGCGACGTGGCCAGCGGCATCTCGATGGGCGAAAGGTACGCGATCTCGTCAGCGCCACGCGACGCGCGGACGCTCGCGCTGCGCGCGAAATGCGTTTGAATCGGAAGTGCCTCAGCGGCACGGTTCCTGACGAAGAAGGTGGCAGCCCGCTGGTTGCACGCCTGGTCGCGTAGCACTCATCAGCGGATCTCCAGAGGTATTCGGATGCAGCAGGGACTGAGCGGCCGCAAGATCGCGATGCTGACAGCGGACGGCGTCGCGGCGCGGGAAGTCAAGGAAATCACGAGCGCACTGGAAATCGCTGGCGCGGTCGTCCTCACGGTGTCCTCCCACGACGGCGACATCCACACCACGGGTGCCAGTTCCAGTGAGACGCTGCACGTGACTGGGACCACAGCGGCGGCGAATGCAGCGGACTACGATGGACTCGTGATTGCCGGGGACGCCGCGGTGATGGACGTTTTGCGCAGCGACCAGGCAGCCGTGGCATTTGCGCGCGAGTTCATGGAGAGCGACAAGCCGGTGGGCGCCATCGGGCACGGTGTGCTGCTGCTGGTGGAGGCGGACGCGGTGCGCGGACGCACGGTGACGGCGTCTCCCAGCGTGCAGACGGACGTTCGCAACGCGGGCGGGGATTGGGTGGACAGGGCAGTGCACGTGGATCAGAAGCTGGTCACCAGCCGCCGGTCCGACGACTTGCCTGCGTTCTGCGCACAGCTGGTGAAGGTGTTCGATGACGCGATCGAGGAGCGCACGAGCGATCAGCTGTCGGAGATGTCGTTTCCGGCGAGCGATCCTCCGCCGGGGCCGGGTGCGATTGGCGGGACACCGCGGCGCGAGGAGAATCAGCCTAGCGCGCCGTAGCGGAAGGCCGACTCCGAGGCATTGTACTTTGTGATGCAAAGTACTTGACGGAATGCTGCCCGCGTGCTAGGCTGTAGATCGTGAGTACCGCGCCCGTTCGGACCCCCGCCCCGGAATCGCCCGCGTTGCATGCGCGGGCGATGGACAACCTCGCGTTCATCCGCGACACCATGGAGCGCGCCGGTGCTTTTACCGCCGTGTCCGGGTGGGGGATGGTTGGCGTCGGCATCCTGGCGGCCGCGGTCGGGATCGCGCTGCCTTTTGCGCCGCTTTCGCAGCGTTGGACGCTGGCCTGGATCGCGACGGCTGCGCTTTCCGTCATCGTCTCCGCGGCTGCGACCGCGCGCAAAGCGCAGCGCGCTCACATCCCCTTGCTCTCGGGTCCGGGTCAGAAGCTGCTGCTCGCGTTTGCTCCCGCGATGCTCGTGGGCGTGCTGCTCACCGTCGTGCTCTTCCGTGCCGGCGCCACGACGCTGCTGCCTGGCACCTGGCTGCTACTCTATGGTGCGGCGGTGGTGGGAGGCGGCGTCTTCTCGGTTCGGATCGTTCCTGTCATGGGCGCGTGCTTCATGATCGTCGGTGCGCTCGCGCTGTTCGCATCTCCGGCGATTTCTGTGGCGATCATGGAGAGCGCCTTCGCGCTGCTGCATCTCGGTTTCGGCGTCGCTATCGCGCGAGGGCACGGTGGCTAAGTCCGGCGCGGCAGCTGATGACCGTGACGGCGTGAGGGGAGCGCGCAAGAGCGCCGCACCCCCCGCGGCGCGCAAGCTCAAGCCCGTTGGCGGCGAGGGCGGGGCGCGCGCGGCAGCGCGCGCCGTGACGCCGGCGCTCGACCGGCTGATCCACGAGCGCATGCGGCTTGGCATCGTCAGCGCCCTCGCCGTGAACGAGTCGTTGAGTTTCACCGATCTCAAGCAGCTGATGCAGACGACTGACGGCAATCTCAGCGTGCATGCTCGCAAATTGGAGGACGCGTCCTACGTCACGTGCACCAAATCCTTCGACGGGCGCGTCCCGCGGACGGAGTTCCGCCTCACGGCGATCGGGCGCCGCGCGCTCGAACGCTACCTCGATCACATGGAAGCGTTGATTCGCGCGACCCGCGAACGATAACTCACTCTTTTTTTGTCCACTACCTTTATGATAACAAGTACTTTGCCTACGCCTGATTCCGTCGGACTGCACATCGCCATCATCATGGATGGCAATGGACGCTGGGCCACGGCCCGCGCTCGGCCGCGCACCATGGGACACGTGGAAGGCGCGCGTGCGGTTCGCCGCACTGTCGAGCACGCGCGCCGGCTCGGCGTCGGCACGCTCACGCTGTACGCTTTTTCGTCAGACAACTGGCAGCGGCCCAAGGCCGAGGTGGACGCCTTGCTGCGCCTGTTTCGGCGCACGCTCGCCGAGGAGACGGATCGCTGCTCGGCAAACGGGATCGCGCTCCAGGTCATTGGCCGACGCGACCGTCTCCCCGCTACACTGCGCCGCGCGATCGCGGACGCGGAGCGCGCCACAGCGCACGGTCGCGCGATGTGCCTGCGTATCGCGGTGGACTATTCGGCGCGCGAGGCCATCGTGCGCGCCGCGGCGCAGTTGGCCAGGGAGCGTTCGCCGCGAGCGGATCAGCCAGCCTTCGCACGCGCGTTGGCGACGGCGATGCACGCGAGCGTGAATGTCGGGGACGTGGATCTGCTGATTCGGACAGGCGGTGAGCAGCGCCTCAGCGACTTCCTGCTCTGGGAATGCGCGTACGCCGAGCTTGTCTTTCTGCCGGTACTCTGGCCGGACTTCGATGCGGACGATCTGGATCAGGCACTGTGCGATTTTCACCATCGCGAGCGCCGCTTCGGAGCGTTGCCGCGGGCCGTCGCGGGTTGACCATGGCCACGCAACGGGAAGGAGACGTGACAGTCCCAGCGGGCGCGGACAGGAGGGTCCGGCCCGCTGGCCGCACAGGTGAGGTGATTGTCGCCGCACTGCTGCTGGGCGCGTTAGGCGATCTGCTGCTGCGCGTCGAGCCGCCGGGACTGAATCTGTCGCTGTTTGCCATCGAGATCGTGACGGCGGTGCTGGTGTTGCGCATGCGCGCGGAAGAAGTGCAGCGGCAGGACTGGTGGCTCGCGGGAGCCGCCGTGTTCTTCGGGACGACGTTGGCCTGGCGCGACACGCCCATGCTTTACCCACTCAACATGCTCGCGATGCTCGTGGGGCTGGCACTGCTGGCCTATGGCGGAACGGGAACGCCCCGCTTTCACGTCGCCGCCGCGGGCTTCCGCGAGTACGTGCACGCGTGCGTGCACTCGGGGTTCAGCGCCCTCGGCGGCGCGATCCCCTTGCTGACGAGCGATCGCCGCGCGGACGATCGGGTCGAGCCGGCCTGGCTGGAACGCTTCGGGAACGCGCGCCTGCGCGCGTATGCGCGCGGGACACTGTTGGCGATTCCCCTTCTGCTCGCGTTCGGCGGACTGCTGATGTCAGCGGACCCGGTATTCGGGGACCTGGTCCGCAGCGTCCTCTCGATCGAGAAGCTGCTCTGGCACGCGTTCTTCCTGGCCATGTTCTCGTGGCTCGCCGCCGGCTACCTGCGCGGCGCGCTGATCGCGCGCCAACCCGTGGGCATCGTGGATCGGCCGCTGAACGTCAGGCTGTCCATCACGGAAAGCAGCGTCGTGCTGGGTTTGCTCAACGTGCTGTTCGCTCTCTTCGTCGCCGTGCAGGTGCGCTACCTCTTTGGCGGGTCGGCGCTGGTGCACGCGCAGAGCGGCATGACGTTCGCCGAATATGCGCGGCGCGGATTCTTCGAACTCGTGTGGGTCAGCGCGCTCGTGCTCCCGCTTCTGCTCGTCCTGCACGAGCTGACCGAGCGACGCGCGACCGCGGACGCGAGACGCTTTCGCTGGCTTGCGGGCAGCACGCTCGCACTGGTGTTCGTGGTGATGCTGTCCGCACTACAGCGGATGCGACTGTATCAGCTCGAATACGGACTGACGGAAAGCCGCTTGTACGCAACAGCGTTCATGCTGTGGCTCGCGGTCGTGTTCGCGTGGTTCGCGGCGTCCGTACTGCGCGAGCGCGCCCGTGGTTTCGCGGTGGGGTCGCTGGCCACAGGGTGGGCTATTCTGGCCGGGCTCAACGTGATGAACCCCTCGGCGTACATCGTGCGCAGCAACACCGCGCGAGTGTCGCACACGCGGGAGATGGATGCGCGCTATCTGATGTCGCTGGGTGTGGATGCAGTACCCGCGACGGTCGCCAACCTCGATCGCTTTCCTCTGGCGGAACGGTGCGCCGTCTCGAGACGACTCGTGAACCGATGGGGCACTCCCCTTCAGCGGCGACAGGCAGCCGGGACGGGCGCGATGAATCTGCGGACGAGCGAGTCGGAGAGCACTGATTGGCGCACGATCAACCTTCCGCGAGCGCTCGCGCGTCGCACGGTTCAGGCCAATGCGGACAAGCTGCTCAGCGTTCCTTGTCCGCCGCCGGTCAAGCCGGCTGTCCGCCCCGAACGAATCAGCCCCGGTGCTTCGCCGGGAACACCCGCGGCGCCGGAACAGTCGGCTCCTGTCGCGCCAGGCAATCCAGAGTGAGCGCCAAGGCCGCCAACGCGCGATGGTGAGCCGGAGTAGCCGCCATCATGCGACGGTAGCCGGGCCCACCATCACCCGACGGCGGCTGGAGTAGCGTTGGCCAGAGGCGCGTGCGGACCGGACGATCCCGGCGGTGCAACCATCGCGGGTGGCTCCACCGTACGCCGCTCGCCGATCTGTTGCCGCCACATGGCGTAGTACAGGCCGCGCCGATCGAGCAACTCGTCATGCCGTCCGGATTCGACGATATGTCCGCGCTCGAGCACCTGAATGCGATCCGCGTGCATCACCGTCGAGAGCCGGTGCGCGATCATCACGGTGATCACGTCGCTGGTCTGGGCGACATCGCGAATCGTGAGCCCGATCTCATGCTCGGTGAGTGAATCGAGCGAGGAAGTGGCTTCGTCAAAGACCAGAAGCTCGGGCCGCCGCAGCAGCGATCGCGCGATGGACAGCCGCTGGCGCTCACCGCCGGACAGCTTCACACCGCCTTCACCGATGAGTGTGTCGAGACCCTGGCCGCCGCGCAGGAGCAGACCGTCCGCCGCCGACTTTCGTAGCGCGTCGAGGCATTCCTCATCGGTGGCCGACGGGTGCGCGAACAGCAGGTTCTCGCGAATGGTCCCCGAGAAGAGCTGAGAGTCCTGCGTCACCAGTCCGATGCGCTCACGAAAGCGATCCAGGTCCACGCGCACATTATCCACCTGGTTGTACAGGATGCGGCCGCGCTGCGGCGTGTACAGTCCCACAAGCAGCTTGACGAGCGTCGTCTTTCCGGCGCCCGACGGTCCCACGAGAGCGATAGTCTCGCCG
>JANNOC010000685.1:0-9113 GCA_031398865.1 Gemmatimonadota bacterium
CCATCAAGACGTATGCTCGTGCACCTGTGCGTTGGCTTTGACCGCGTTTTGTCAGCCCGTTCGACACCATCATGCCATTGAAGCCAAGCAGCGTCATCACCGCCACATTGCTAAACAGCAGTACAGGCAGTGCATTGCTGCTCATTCACTCGGAATTCTCCAACTCGCGCCTCGCGCTCAAGCTGCGCACGCAGCGCGGACGCAGCGGCTCGACGAGGTACCAGGTGACAGTCCCGGTGGGCGCGCGCGTCATCACCAACTCCGTCTCGGGTGACATCCAGGTGACGGGCACCAAGGGCGAGGTCGAAGCGCACGCGGTGAGCGGCGACGTCGAAGTCCGTGACGCGGCGGGACGCATCGCGCTCGAGAGCGTGTCGGGCAACGTGACCGGCGACGTGTTGAATGGCGACGTGACCGCCGAGGCGGTGAGCGGCGACATCTCCTTGGGAA
The DNA here is from genome assembly GCA_031398865.1 of Gemmatimonadota bacterium. Lineage (GTDB taxonomy): Bacteria > Gemmatimonadota > Gemmatimonadetes > Gemmatimonadales > Gemmatimonadaceae > JANNOC01. The sequence continues at coordinate 451 of JANNOC010000685.1, forward strand.
GAGTAAACGGCGAGCTGACCGTCGAGACGGTGAGCGGTGAGATTTCCCTTCCGGCCGTGCGCTCCAAGTTCGTGCGTGTCGAATCGGTGAGCGGAAACATCGAATACAGCGGATCGTTCGATGCCGGTGGGCGGTACGAGTTTCACGCACACTCCGGCGACCTGCGGCTGTAGTTGCCCGGCAACGCCGGCGCGCGCATCAGCATCGAGACCTTCAGTGGTGGCATCGAAAGCGTTTTCCCGATCACGTTGCAGCCAGGGGCGCGCAGCCGTGGCACCAAGCGGATGGAGTTCTCGCTCGGAAACGCCGGCGACAACGGTGCCCGGGTGATTGCGGAAACGTTCAGCGGCGACATCTATCTCGAGCGCGCGGGCTCCACCCCGTAATGCGCACACCTTCAGGAGTGACTTCCATGCAGCTCGTGCTCCGGACCGCGTTGGCGGCCATGCTTCTCCTCCCCGTCGCGGCCAGAGCGCAGGGTCAGACTGACCCGAAGGCCTTCCGCTGGACCGGCACTGTTGTCGCGGGACGCTGGGTCCAGCTGCAGAATATCAACGGCTCCATCCACGTCGAGGCGGCCACCGGGAACACGGTGGAGGTCACCGCGATCAAGCGCTGGCGTCGCGGCGATCCCGATCAGGTGCGCATCACCGCCGAGCGCGTCGGCCCGAACGACGGCGACCTGCTGATCTGCGCGCTGTGGCGCGACGACGCGACGTGCGATGAGAGCGGCTACCACTCGGGCAAGCGCGGCGGCAGCAATCGCAATGACACGGAAGTCGAGTTCACGGTGAAGCTGCCGAAGGGAGTGCACGTGGACGTGAACACCGTCAACGGCAGCGTGCGCGTGGCCGGTGCCACCGCCGAGGTTGAGGCGAGCACGGTGAACGGGGGTGTTTCCGCCGTCAGCAGCGCGGGACCTGTGGCCGCGTCCACCGTGAACGGCAACATCGATGTCCGCATGGGCGAAACCGGCTCCGGCGATCTCGATTACTCCACCGTCAACGGCACGATCCGCCTCATCGTGCCGAGTGGTTTCTCAGCGGACGTGGAGATGTCCACCATCAATGGCGGACTGGACTCCGACTTTCCGATGACTGTTCAGGGCCGCGTGAATCCGCGGCACATGCGCGCGACCATCGGCAAGGGCGGACGCAAGCTGCGGCTCAAGACGGTGAACGGCAGCGTGGAGCTGAGGCGGGCATAGCGCCTCGCGCCGGGCGCGCCATCCTGACGCGGTAGGTCCCACCCGCTAGATTGGGGCTCCACCCTTACAGGAGCCGCGTCTTTCATGGGTGTTTCCTACCAGACCGCAACGCTCGTTCGCACCGGTGCGGAACGGGCGGCACTCATCCGCCGCACCTACTCGCTCGTTTTTGCCAGCGTCCTGGTCACCATGGGGGGCGTGGCGTTAGGCCTGTCGCAGCCGCGGCTGATGGACGCGGTAGTGCGGCACCCGTTTCTGTCGTTCCTCTGCGCGATGGCGCCGCTGTTCCTGGCCATGCGCGCCCGCACCAGCTTCCCGGCGAACATCGGGCTCGTCTTCCTTTTCACGCTCGTGGAAGGCGTGTGGATCTCGCCGCTGATCTACTTCTACGGGCGGACACAGCCCGGGGTCATCCAGCAGTCCGCCATCCTGACGATCGGGACGTTCGGTGTGCTCACCGGATACGCGTTCCTGAGCCGCCGCGACTTCAGTGCGTGGGGCGGCTTCTTCACGGTGGGCCTGTGGGTACTGATCGCGACGTCGCTGCTCAACCTCTTTTTCCGTAACGAGACGGCGTCGCTCTGGATCGCATCGGCCGGGCTGATGGTGTTCAGCGGCCTGCTGATCTTCGACACGTGGAAGCTGCGGAATCAGTACGGCCCCGATGACTACGTGCAGGCGGCGGTGAACATCTACCTCGATTTGCTGAACATCTTCGTCTTCCTTCTGCGTCTCGTCGGCCGGCGCGATTGAAGGAGAGCCAGTAGCCCTGGCGGAGTGGGGAGTGACCAACGCCGCGCGCGATCTTACGAAGATGCTCCTCGATCACTACGCGCTCGTCCGTGAAGTGGGGCGCGGAGGGATGGCCGTCGTGTATCTGGCTGAAGACCGCAAGCATGGCCGGCAGGTCGCGATCAAGATGCTCTCGCCGGAGCTGTCGACCGCCATGGGCAGCGAGCGCTTTCAGCGCGAAATTCGTCTCCTCGCGCGCCTGCAGCATCCGCATATTCTTCCGCTGTACGACTCGGGCGAGGCGGACGGGATGCTCTTCTTCGTCATGCCGTTCGTGGAAGGCGATTCCTTACGCGAGCGGCTGCGGCGCACCGGGGCGTTCACCTGCGCGGACGCGGCGCGGTTGCTGCGCCAGATCGCCGACGCATTGGACTATGCGCACGCGCGCAATGTCATCCATCGTGATCTCAAGCCGGAGAATATTCTCCTGTCGGGAGAGCAGGCACTGCTGGCGGACTTCGGTATCGCCCGCTCCGCGGACGCACCCACCGACCAGGCGCTGACGGGGGTCGGCGTGAGCATCGGCACACCAGCGTACATGTCGCCCGAGCAGGCAGGCGCCGTGGCATCGTTGGACGCACGCAGCGACGTGTACAGTCTCGGGTGCATGCTGTTCGAGATGCTCGCGGGCTCGCCGCCGTTCGAAGGCGCCAACGCGATGGCGGTGATCTGCCAGCACATCACCGACCCCCCGCGTCCGCTCGTCGGCGCGCGGGAAGCCGTGCCCCCGGATGTAGCCCACGCCGTGGAGCGCGCGCTCGCCAAGGAGCCGGCGTTGCGCTTTGCGTCCACAGGCGAGTTCGCCGCGGCCGTGGAAACCGCCGTGGCCGCCGCCCGCGCGCCGTCACCTACCGACGAACGGCTCCTGCAGCGACAGCACGCCGCCGACGCGCGCCGCACCGTGCTCGTGCTGGATTTCACGAACATCAGCGGGACCGCCGACATCGACTGGCTCTCCACCGGCATCGCGGAGACGCTCAGCGTGGATCTCAACAAGGTCGGGGCGATTAACGTCATCGGCACGGACGGGGCGACGCGACGCAAGCTGGCGGAGCGCCGCCATGGGCCGCCCGACGCCGATCGCGTGCTGCAACTGGGTCGCGCGCTGGGCGCCAGTTGGGTGGTCTGGGGCGGCTTCCAGGCCATGGGCGCCCGCATTCGCCTGACGCCGCGATTCACCGACATCGAGACGGGCGCGCTGATCAGCGCGGACAAGATCGACGGCGCGATCGACGACATCTTTGCGCTGCAGGATCGCATCGTCACCGGCCTCACCGAGCTGCTGCGCATCCGCCTGACGACGCAGGAAATCGCGCTTATCGAGCAACCCCAGACCAGCAATCTCAGCGCGTACGAGCTGTACGCGAAAGGACAGCAAGCCTTCCAACTCTTCGGCAAGGAGAGCGCGAAGCAAGCCGCCGAATACTTCCGTCGCGCGATAGAGATGGATCCGGACTACGCGCTCGCCTACGTCGGGCTGGGTAGCCTGCTCGTCCCGCGGTATGTCGCATCGGGACGCCAGGAGGAGATCGACGAAGGCGTTGCGGCCCTGCGCCGCGCGCTCGAGCTGGATCCGTCGCTGAGCGAGCCCTGGGTGTTTCTCAGCTACATGTTCAGCTGGCAGGGAAAGCGGCAGGAAGCGCTGGATGCGGCGCGCCAAGCTATCGACCGCGAGCCGGGGCATCACTTCGGGTGGTACACACTCGGCGTCGCGCTCGTCCTTCGCGCCGATCGCGAGAGCAGCCCGCAGGATCTCTCACGCGCCATTCAGCCGCTGCTGCGCTCCCGCGCGCTGTCCCCCACGCATCACCCGGCGCAGATGCTTCTCGGCGCGCTGTACACCATGCGCGGCCAGTACGGCCACGCGATCACCGTGCTGGAGGAAGCCGTGGCTGTGGAGAGCAGCGGCACGGGACTGCTCCTGCCCGGGTCCTATGTGCAGCGCGCGATGCTGCATCTCAACCTGGGGGAGCTGGACGCCGCACGCGATCTCATTGCGTTGGCGCTGGAGCGCTACACAGCGACTGACCACGTCTATGCAGAGACCATGACGGCCTTCGCGTTGTTCGCTCAGGGACTCCTCGCCGAGCGGGAACGCGATTACATGAAGGCGGCTGGCGCGTTCACCGCAAGCGGCGAGCTGGCCGAACGGTTCCCGCGTCGCTCAGGAATGGGACCGCATTGGACCAAGTCGCGCTGCGCACTCGCGCGCACATATGCGGCGCTGGGCCGCACCGAGGACGCACAGCGCATCCTCGAAGAAGGTGCTGACCTCGACGCGTCGCGCGAGCGCTACGATTGGAGCTGGTTCATTGGCGCGTCGCAGGCCGATGCGATGTACGAGCTGGCGGCGTCGCAGGCGACGCTCGGGCACTGGAACAAGGCCCTGACGAACTTGACCGCGGCGGTCGAGCGCGGATGGGCCGATTTGCCACGGCTGCAGAGCGACGTGGTGTTCGAGTCGTGGCGCGACCGGCCGGAGCTTTCCCGGTTGATGGCGTCCGCCGCGTCAGCGCTGACGCTGCCGCCACCGGTGGGAAACGGCGGGATGCCCGAGGCGTGACGCTCGCGCTGGCACGGGCCGCTTAGCGGACCGTGCCCTCCATCTTGCCGGCGAGATCGATGTCTTTCTGCGTAATCCCGCCCGCGCTGTGCGTGCTCAGGGCACAGACGATTTTCGTGTAGCGAATGTCCAGATCGGGATGATGGTCCGCGGTTTCGGCGAGATCCGCGACGCGCGTCACGAATGCGATCGCATCGGGAAACGTGGCGAAGGTAAAGGTCTTGGTGAGTGCCTCGCCACGGCGCGACCAGCCCGGCAGTTTTCCCAGCTCGCGCTGGATGGCGATGTCCGACAGTTTTTGGCTCACGAATCGCTCAGATGAAGTCGAAGACACGCGGCGGGGAGCACGTCGGCGTGCGCGCAGGCCGGTCACAGGTGACGCGCTATCTTAACGCACGCGCCGTGCGATCACAACGCATGCGACGCAGGCGTCAGGCGAGACCGTCTGCGTGCGATGCCTCCACCGCCACGCCGCCACGGCGGCGCGACCCCGTACGGCGGACCGCGATCATTTCCGCCACGACGCTGACCGCGATCTCTTCCGGCGTATCGGCGCCAATCGCGATCCCCACCGGCGCGTGGATTGCCGCCAGCCGTTCCCGCGGAATTCCGCACTGTTCGAGCAATCGCCAGGTGAGCGACACTTTTCGCCTGCTGCCCAGCATCCCGAGGTAGCGGAGCTCGAGACGCGCCAGCTGCTCCACAATCGTGGCGTCGTGTTGATGCCCGCGGGTCGCCACCACGACATACGTCCCGGCGCCGAACGCCAGCGAGGAAGCGAGATCGTGAAAGTCACACGCGACCGTTTGCTCCGCGAAGGGAAAGCGTCGCGGGTCGGCGAACTCGGGGCGATCGTCCACGACGGTCACACGCCAGCCCGCGAATGCCGCGGCCTGCGCGACGCACGCGCCGACGTGGCCCCCGCCGAAGACGACCAGTCGCGGGGCGCCGAGGATGGGCTCGACGAAGATGCGATCACCAATCACCGCGCTATCCCGCAGAGGGTCGGCCGCGGCCACCGCGCACCGTAGCTCGGCGTCGGTGCTTCCGTGCAGTTCCCCGCCGCAGGCGACCACCTTGCCGACGCCCTGCGTCCAGTCGATCGCGGTGGCCAGCGCCGCGCTGTCGCCGCGCGACAGCACCGCGGCGCACGCGTCGTACACCACGGCGAGCGTCTCGTCGGCGAAGACCGGCTCGATGAACATGACGGCGGTGCCGCCGCAGGTGAGGCCGTAGTCCCCGGCGAGCTCCGCGTTGAGTGTGTGTTCGCTCACCGCAGGCAATCGGCGCTCCGCGACGCTCTCGCACCGCTCGATGATCTCGGCCTCGAGACAGCCACCACCGACCGTGCCGAAGCGAGCGCCGCCGGCGGTGACGAGCATCTTTGCCAGCTTGCTCATCGGGAGCGAGCCGTGGCGCTGCGCCACCGTGGCGAGCGCTCCCGCGCCCGCGCCATGGGCGAGGCGGGAGCATTCCGTCATGAGTGCGTGAAGAGACATGCGCGACGAGAGCGTGGAGAGACAGGCGCGACGTCGAGAAACAGCGAGTGATCGGTCGTCAGTCGTCAGTGTTCAGTCAACGGTACTGCGTGTCACGGTCACTGATCACACACGACTGACGCCCGATCCTCCGCCTTTCGGCTGCCTAACGCGGTGGGGTTCGTGCCGCATCCGAGGGCTGCACCGCATCCGCCAGCTTGCCCGCCCCCAGCACGATGATCTCCACGCGCCGGTTCTGCTGACGCCCCGCGGCGTTCTCGTTGCTGGAGACCGGCTGTGACTCGCCGAAGCCCTGCGACGTGATCTTGGCCGCGTCCACGCCGCCCGTCACGAGCGCTTCGCGCACCGATGCGGCACGATCCTCGGAGAGCTTCTGATTGTACGTATCGCTGCCGGTCGCGTCCGTGTGGCCTTCCACGACGATCTGCTTGTCGGGATACTGCCGCAGAATCGTCGCGATGCGTCCGACGTTGGCGGACGCGCCGGGCTTGAGCGTCGCCTTGTTGATGTCGAAGAGAATGTCGCTCAGGGAGATGACAAGGCCGCGCGTCGTTTCGCGCAGGTTCGTGATTTCGGTGACGAGCGAACGCAGTTGCTGCAGCGCCTGTTCGAGTGCCGCGTTCGCGGCCTCGTTCGCGCGCCGCAGAGAATCGGCGGTCTGCGTCACGGCACGGTTGCGCTCCTCCAGCGTCGCGATCTCAGCGGCCGACAGCGCCTGTTGCTGGGCCAACGCCGCGCGCTGCGCCTCGCTCATCGTGAGCAGTTTCCGCAGTCGTGCCTTCTGAAGACTGTCCGTCATCCGTTCGGCGAGCAGCTTTGCGTTGCGCGCGTCGGCCGCCTGCGTCATGCGGAGCGCGACCTGCGCCGTGCCCTGGAGATACTCGTCGGCGTTCTGCTCGCTCAGCGCGAGCTGCGCCGCCGTGAGCGCCTCGCGCGCGCGAATCAGATCGCCTTCCACGCGATCACTCGCGCCACTCGTCTGCAGGGAGTCGTACAGTGTTTCCGCCCGCACCAGTGCGTCCGGCTTGGGAATCTTCGCGCAGGCCGACAGCGCGACCGCCGCGAGCAGCAGAGCCACGCGCGTCATCGGGCACCTCCCTTGTTCGGCAACGCACTAAGTGAGGCCTGGGCCTCGGTGCGTGCCCGTTCGGCGATGGCGCGCTCAGCGGCCGCCTTGGCGTACGTCGCGCTGGCCACTGCCTGACGAGACTTGAGCGATGCCTTGACATGTCGCGGGTGCGCTGCTCGAGCTGCGCTTCAGCCAGATGCTCGCGCGCCTCCTGCATCGCGGACGGAACGAGGGAGTCCGCGCCGATGGCTGTGGCTTCGCTGAGGATGCGCTCGGCGTTCGGAATCGCGACGTCGGGATTCCCGACAGTTGGGAAAATGCGCGGCGCGCACGCCGCGACGAGAACTGTGAGGATCACCAATCGCGTAGCTCGCATCGGCAGTGCTCCCTGTAAGGAAGAGGTAAAGGACTGCAGCAAAGAATATCCCATTCCGCGATTTACGGCCACCACCGGGCCGGCCTTGCTCTTTCGGCTTTTGTTCGGTATGCTGTTTCTCTCCCAAGGGCCTGACCGTCGGAGGAGCCCCCATGCAGCAGACCGTCCTGTTCGAAGAGAGGCTGGGCCGGTCGTCCAGAATCCTCCCAACGATCGGTGAGCAGAAAGACATCCACTATTTCGGGACCGCGGCCCGCGGCGTTCTCAATGGGCCGGAGGCGACCGGGATGGGGTTCTGGTCGATCAATCCCTATATCGGATGCGCCTTCGGCTGCGCGTATTGCTACGCGCGCTACACGCACCGGTACGCGATGGAACGCGCGGTAACGGACTCCCGCATCGACCCCGCGACGGAGCTGCGCGGTCTCCCTCCGTGGCTCGCCTTCGAGCGACGCATCCTCGTGAAAGAAAACGCGCCCGACGTTCTGCGGCAGACGCTGCGACGCGGCAGCGAGCGACATCTCGCGCTCGTGCGCGGCGAGACGATCGTGATCGGCACCGCGACCGATCCGTATCAGCCGGCCGAGCGTCGCTTTCGAATCACGCGCGGCTTGCTGGACGTCCTCAGCGAGCATCCGGGACTGAGCATCGTGATCATCAGCAAGAGCCCGCTGATCACGCGCGACATCGACGTGCTCACGCGCATTCAGCGGCATTCCCGCGTGTCCATTCATCTGTCACTGATCACGCTGGATCGCGAGCTGGCTCGCCGGCTGGAGCCACGGGCGCCGACGCCGGAGGCACGCGTCCGCGCCCTGGCCAGGCTCAGCGCCGCGGGGATCGAGGTGGTCATCAACTGCATGCCGGTGCTTCCCGGAATCACGGACGATCCGGTGGCGTTGGAAGCGCTCGTCAGGCGGGTGGCCGAGGCGGGAGCAACACGAGTCAGTGCCTGCGCGCTGCGTCTGCGGAGCACGGCTCGAGCGCGCTATCTCCCGTGGATCGCGCAGGAGTTTCCGGAGCTGGCCGCCCGATATCGGACCGCGTACGCGCACGGTCGCGACGCCCCTCCGCGGTATCGCGAGGGACTGGAGCGCTTTTTCACAGCGGTATGCGCGCGATACGGCGTGCAGTCGCGCGCGGTCCAGGGCGGCAAG
>JANNOC010000706.1:0-2920 GCA_031398865.1 Gemmatimonadota bacterium
TTCCGCTCGCGCGCGAGCGCACGGATCTCATCGTGCAGGAGGGCGTTGCCGGTGGTGGCGATCATGCTGTCATGATGGAACGCTGGACGGCGAATGTCTACCACTCGATGTGGCGCCCGCGCCATTTCCGCTTGGCGCGGGGGAAATCGCTCCGGAAGTGGCCTCCACGCGACTCCTTCCGGAGAAGCGCGGCCTCCGCGATGAGTCGCGCCGTCTCCACCATATTGGCCTCCTCGGTCGCGCCGGTGGGCAGTCGGCTGGCGATCCCGTCGAGCGACTCGAGGCAACTGCGCAATCCGCGCGCGGTCCGGTCGATGCCGGCGAAGTCCCACATGACGCGGCGGACGTCGTCCGCGGCGACCTGCGCCGCGCCGCGGTCTGTCAGTGCGGGAACCTCCCACTGCGCCTTCCGCGGCGGGCCTGTGAGCCTGGGCGTCGCCGTCATGTCACGCGCCACGCGTTCCGCGAACACCAGCCCTTCGAGTAGCGAGTTGGACGCCAGGCGATTGGCGCCGTGCACGCCAGTCCGCGACACCTCGCCGCAGGCGTACAGTCGCGGCACGCTGGAGCGTCCCACGAGATCAGTGACGATACCGCCCATCATGTAGTGCGCCGCCGGCGTCACCGGAATGCGTTCCTTTCGCGGATCCAGCCCGCGTGCCTCGCACAGCGCGAAGATACCGGGGAAGCGCTGCTGAAAGCCCGGCCCGAGCTTGCGCGCGTCGAGGTAGACCGCCCCGCCCTCGGCGCGCACGCGGAAAATCTCGCGCGCGACGATATCGCGGGGGGCGAGCTCCGCCTGACGATGCCGCTTCTTCATGAAACGGACGCCGGCCTCGTTGACAAGGGTCGCACCTTCACCGCGCACGGCTTCCGAGATGAGCGCGAGCGGATTCTCGGGAGTATCCAACGCCGTCGGATGGAATTGCACGAACTCCATGTCCGAGAGCCGCGCTCCCGCGCGATGCGCGATGGCAAAGCCGTCCCCGGTCGCGACGACGGGGTTCGTGGTGTAGCGATACACCTGCCCGCACCCACCGGTGGCGAGTACCGTCGCGTCCGCGATGATCTCCACCGGGCGACCCGCGACGCTCGCGCGCACGCCGCAGCAGCGGCCGCTCTGCACGATCAGATCGAGCACGCGCGCGGTCTCCAACACCTCGATCGCCGCGGTCTCGCGAACGCGAGCGATCAGCGTGCGCGCGACTTCCGCGCCCGTCTGATCGCCATGCGCGTGCACGATGCGATGCCGCGAGTGCGCCGCCTCCTTGCCCAACTTGAACTTTCCGCCGGGCGCGAGATCGAAGCGCGCGCCGGCGGTCTGCAGTTGCCGCACCCGCGCGGGGCCCTCGTCCACAAGCACCTGGACGGCGGCAGCATCGCACAACGCGGCGCCCGCCGCGAGCGTATCCTTGCGATGCAATTCGGGTGAGTCACCCGCCCCGAGCGCCGCGGCGATTCCGCCCTGTGCATACGCGGTCGCACTGTCGAAGAGCGATCGCTTCGTCAGTACGAGTACCTCGCCATGCGTGGACGCCCGCCACGCCGTATGTAACCCCGCGACACCGCTGCCGATGACGAGAAAGCGTGTGCGCATGCGTTCGGTCATTGCGGCAAATCAATCCGGCCGTGTCGTCCGGCGGAAGTGGACGCATCGCCGCAGGTGACTAGCTTGTGGCGAATGCTCTCCGCGACGGGTCAGCACCAACGCCTTACTGTCATTCCCGCGGCACGTGCGCGACGCGTGCTCGCGCTGCTGTTGTGTTCCACGTCCGCTGCCGGCGCGCAGCACGTTCACGGAGACACCACCACATCGCTGCGGCCGACGGCCGCCTGGGGCGCGTACGCGATCGGCGTCGTCACCTCGGTGCGGCCGGGAATCGGCGGACGCGATCTTATGGAAGGCTATCTCACTCAGCCGACGCTCATGGCGCATGCGGCGCTTCCCTCCGGATGGCTGCGAGTCGATGGGATGTTCAGCCTCGAGGGGCTGACTCTCGAGCGCGGCGAGCTGGGCACGGGCATGTTCGGCGAAGGGTACGTGGATCGGCGTCATCCGCACACGTACCTGCACGAGCTGATCGCGACCGCCGAGGGCGCGTACGGCGCTGTCCGTGCATCCCTCTCGGCCGGCAAGGGGTTCGCTCCTTTCGGGACCGACGATCCCATGAGCCGGCCCTTTGTGAAATACCCAACCAACCATCACTACGCACAAATTTTGGAGCGCGCGCTCGTCGCGATGGCGCTGCGCCGATCCGGGTTTGGGTTCGAAGCGGGCATCTTCAACGGGGACGAGCCGATTGCGCCGTCGGACGGGCCGGAGCTTTCACGCCTGGGGGATTCGTGGGCCGCGCGCGTCTCGGCATTTCCGTTCGAAGGGGCTGAGCTGCAGGTGAGCCACGCACGCGTGGAATCTCCCGAGCTGGAGACCGGCGGCGGACTGGATCAACGCAAGTGGAGCGCATCCGCGCGATTCGACCGGCTGCGCGGCGGTACTCGCCGTTATGCGCTGGTCGAGTGGGCGCGAACGGAAGATCTCGAGCACGGCGTGCGCGCCTTTCGATTCGGAAGCGCGCTGGCCGAGGCGGCGCACAGCGCTGCTGCCTGGACCGCTGGTGTGCGACTGGAACGCACCACGCGTCCCGAGGAGGAGCGATCCGCCAACCCCTTTCGATCGCAGCGACCGCACCACGACTTCAACATCCTCGGCATCACGCGCTTCACGATCGCGACCGCTACCGTGGGCCGACCGGTGGTACTGCGGCGCGGGTCAGTGCTCCACTCGTTCATCGAGGTCGCGCGCGTGTCCGCCGAGCAGGTCGTGGATGCCTCCGCGTTCGTTCCGCGGGACTTCTACGGATCGCATCGCATCTGGAACCTGACAGCAGGCGTTAGGGTACAGGCTGGCCGCGTGCACACG
>JANNOC010000708.1:0-3467 GCA_031398865.1 Gemmatimonadota bacterium
GTCCGCTCGCGCCCATCGGTATTCCCCCCGCCTGGGCGTTGAGCGCGCCCTGCTGGCGAGCCAACTCCTGCAACTGTTGCAACATCTCGGCGAAGCCGGACGCCGACGCCGCGCTGCCGGCGCGCTCCCGGTCTCGCACAAGTGCCGCCGCCGCGCGGTTGAGTGCCTCCGCCGCGTCACGCATGGCGGAGGGCGTCTGCACGGACCGCGGTGCTTCGGCCACCTGCTCGGTCGCGCGCTCCACCGCGCGACGCCCCTCACTCATGGCGCGCTGTGCGCGGGGAGAAAGCAGTGAGCTGCGCCGTCCTGCTTCCTGCACCCGTTCGCTGGTCGCCCGCGCACCCTGCTCCAGCGCACTCTGCTCACCACGCACGGGGCTCGCGTCACCTTGCGCGCGGGTCGACTGCTCCAGGGCACCCTGCTGCCGCGCCAGCTGCAGCGCCTCACCAATCGCCTGATCCAGCTCGTCGGTGAGCTGCTTCTTCCACGCCTCGATCTGTGCGGTGCGAGCATCCGCCAGCTCGTCGGCCGCCTGCTGCATCGCCTGCGCGCCTTCTGTCGCGCTCTGGGCCGCGTCCGATGCCCGCGTCTCCGGCCGCGGCGCCGTTAGGCGGGCTCCGGCGGGAGGCTCACTCGCCGACGCGGTGCGGCGCATGGCGTCCGCCGAGCGATCCACATGCGCCTCGGCGCGGGTCACGCGCTCCGCCCCCTCGGTCGCGCGCTCCGCCCGCAACCGTGACGACAGGGCCTTGGCACCCGCTTCCACAGCTCGCGCGCGGCGTTCCAGTTCGCGCGCCGGCTGCGCGCCGGAGGCCGATGTGCGCGCCAATGAATCGGCCAGTTGCCGTTGCTCCGCCGCGATCTCGCGTGCGTCATCGCGCAGCGTCTGCATGGCGCCCTCCAGCGCCGCCCGCGTGAACATCTGCACGCTACGTTCGAGCTGCTCGCGCAGTGCGCGCTGCTGCGCCGCGAGATCGCCGAGCGCGCGCCTTCCTTCCTCGCCGGAGAGCGTGCGCGCCGCCTTGTCGAGCTCCGCGAGCTGCGCCTGGAGCTCCGGCGTCAGCGCATCGCGCAGCAATCGCTGCACATCCTGGAGCGTCGCCGACAGCGCGCTGTCCAGTGCCCCAGCACGCTGCAGTTCGCGCTGCAGGGACGTCGCCGCGGCGCGCAGCTCGTCGACTTTGCGCGTTATGTCGCGCTGCTCCTGCGCCAGCGCGCGCGCCTTCTCCGCGTCCTGATAGGTCAGCGGATTGGCGGCCGCGGCGGCTCGTGACGGCGTGGAAGCGCGCTGTCCGGCTTCGCCAGGCGCTGGCGCGGTACTGCGCGTTCCGCGGGCCTGCGCCGCCTCAGCCGTGCGTTGCTGCAAGCGCGTCTGTTCGGCGAGCACGGCCCTGGCCTGCTCCAGGGCACTGTTGCCGGCCGTGCGCGCCCGCTCGCGCTGCTCCGCGAGACCCGGAACGCGCAGCACCAATTCGCGACTCACCCCACGCTGGCGCCACGGGGACGCTTCCACCACGATCGCGCTGAGTCGCAACGCATCTCCCGCGGCGAGCCCTCGCGCCGCAAGATCCAGCGCGACTTCGCCGCTCCAGGACGCACCCGCCTCGCGCGTTACCTGATGCTGCACCTCCGGGCCACGCGCGCCCGTCGCGCTTTCCCGCACCGACACCAGCGAGATCTCGCCCACACCGTGGTCGTCATCCGCCGCCAGCACCAGCATCACCACCTCCGCCGGCGTGACGACCGTGTCGGCCATGGGACGTGTGATCGCGATGCGTGGTGGCGCGTCCGGGATGATCTCCACCACGAGCGGTGGCGGCACATCCGCGATCGCGCGCGATTCCCCCACGGCGTGCCACTGCCAGATGCCGCTCTCGCCCGGGATGAGGCGGCCATCGAAGCCGTAGCCATCGGTGTGGAATCGGGCACTGTCCTTCCCGTGTGTCAGCGCGACCGTACGCAGCATCGTGGACGCGCGGCCGCGCAACACGAGCGACGTGCCGCGCGGCACCCGCACGATCTCGCCGGCGGCGAGCGCCTCCGGCGCGCGCCGCAGGTACGCGGGGAATACGGCTCGCAGCGCCACGTCGCCGAGAAAGGCACGATCCACCGTGCGCACTACCACCGTATCGCTCGTCGCCCGCCCATCCGTCGCCACCAGCATGAGATCACCGTCGAGCGGACCGAGCCGCAGCACGGCCGACCTGCCCCGAACGGACAGCCGTGACGTCGTCCACCCGGTGCCGGTGACACGCCGCGCGAGCGTCACCGTCGTGCGCGACGGGGCGTCCACGACAACGCGGATGCCCTCGCCGCGCACCACTTCCGTGGGCGCGTGAATGCGCAGCGGAGGCAGCAGCGAGCCGTTCCACGCGCGTACCGGGTGCAGGAGCGCGTGCCAGCCATCCGGCCGCGCACTTCTGGCTGCCGTCAGCAGCGCGACCCCGAGCAGCATGACGGCTCCTCCACCCACCGCGCGCCGCACCGCCCGGCGGCGTGCCGCCGGCGCGAGCGATCCCGGCGTCGTGCCTAACGTCTCCGCCATGCGCCGCGCCGCGACCGTACCAAGGGTCGTGGTATCGGCGACTTCGAGCGCCCCTCGCAATGAGCCCGCGCGCAACTGTCGCTCGGCCTCGATGGTTCCCGCGAGGCGGCGTGCAGACAGCTCGCCGGCCAGGGAGCGGACGAGGTGACGTATCACGACACACGCGACACCCAACGCCACGAGCCAGACCAGCACCGGCGTCGCACGCGGCAACGTGATCCAGCGCGCGCCGCCCAGGAGCGCGACCCCGGCGCCAAGCAGCGTCGCGCCACCGGCGATCACCAGCGCGGCGGTCAGCGCCAGCGCCAGATGCCGCCGCGCGACGCGCTCGCGCTGCACCAGCTGCCATACCGTCATCGAGACACGCGGCTCGTGACGGCGTACACGAAGAGATTCACGCCCATGCGCAGTGCCGCCTCGTGAAGGTCCGCCGGATCATTATGCACCCGCGGATCTTCCCACCCATTGCCCAAATCGGTCTCATGGCTGTAAAAGAGCGCGAGTCGCTCGCCCAGAAAAATGCCCATCCCGCGCGGTGGCTTGCCGTCATGCTCATGAATCTTCGGAAGCCCGCGCGGAAACTCATACGGAGCGCGGTAGATCGGATGCGTTAGCGGCACGTCCAGCAGGGGGCGATCCGGGAAGACACGCGCAATCTCGCGGCGAAAACTCGAATCCAGGCCGTAGTTGTCGTCCACGTGCAGAAAGCCGCCGCGCGCGAGGTACTCGCGCAGGCGCGCCGCTTCGGCATCCGAGAAGCGCACGTTCCCGTGCCCCGTCATGTGCAGAAAGGGATAGTCCCACACGCGCTCGTCCAGGAGGGACACGCGCGCTTCCGTCCGATCCACCCGCAGCGTTGTCCGCTCCCGGATCGCCGCGATCAGGTTGGGAATGCTGGACGGATTCGCATACCAGTCGCCGC
>JANNOC010000724.1:0-2251 GCA_031398865.1 Gemmatimonadota bacterium
GGGAGTACTACGCCATGACCGCCGGACTGAATCAGGAGAAGTGGGAGCGTCTGGCGCCGGAGGAGAGCAATAGCCGACAGCTGCGCTGGCACGGGGAGCGGGCATTGCTGCAGCAGGCGGCGAACTTCCAGGAGGCGCATAACGACAACCTCCGGAGCAGCGCGTTCGCGGACGGGCTCTGGGTGATGTACGACTACAATCGCGGGTACGCCCCCGACATCGAGTCGTCGGGGTGCATGGACGTCTTCCGGCTGCCGAAATACTCGTACTACTTCTTTCGCAGCCAGCGCTCCCCATCGGAGCGGCTCGCCAACGCCGACTCCGGTCCGACGGTCTTCATCGCGAGCGAGTGGACGCCTGCGTCGTCGACTGACGTGCGGATATTCAGCAACTGCGAGGAGGTGGAGCTGCGGCTCAATGGCGCACCGGTCGAGCGGCGTCCGCCGGACCGGAACCGCATGAGCACGCACCTCGCCCACCCGCCCTTCACCTTCCACCTGGGCCGCTTCATTCCGGGCACGCTGCAGGCCGTCGCGTATCTCGGAGGTCGGGAGGTCGCGCGCCACGCGGTCCGCACGCCCGGCATCGTCGAGCGGATGGAGCTGTCTGTCGATCTGTCCGGCCGCGCGCCGGAGAGGAATGGCCGCGACGTGCTCTTCTGTCACGCGTCGCTTCAGGACGCGCGCGCCACAGTCGTTGCCACGGCGTGGGAGAACGTGGCGTTCGGAGCCACGGGAGACGCGTCGCTGGTGGGCGCCAACCCGTTTTCCAGCGATGCGGGTATCGCCAGCACTCTGGTGCGAACGGAGCCGGGCGCCCTGTCCGCCGCGGTGTACGCCCTGTGCATCCTCCGCGGCGAACGCGACGCGCGCATCCTCAGCGCGTCCCTGGCCCTGCTCGGGTCCGCACCCGGCTACGAGATCCGCTACACAACGGACGGAAGCGTCCCGGGACGGCGCTCGAGGCTCTACACTGGACCGGTCGAGGATGCAGGACGGCTTCGCGCGGCGCTCGTCACGCGAGGAGACGTGGCGGCCGCTCTTGACGAGACAACACCGAAGTTTCGGATTCGCGGCAGCAAGGCGCCCGCGTCACGCGACCGGTTCCGTCACGGCTGAAGCGGGAGCTGAATTCGCCGGGACCAGCGACGGAGAGATCGCGCAGCGCGGTGTGTCCCCGCTGTAGCGCGGCTCAGAACCGTGTGCCCGTGTGAATGGCGATCGCGGAGTTGGCTCCGAGCGTCAACAGCACCGTGCCGGCCGGGTTCACCGTAACGCTCGTGCCAACGCATCCTGTCCCCGCCGCGTTGCGGCCTCCGGTCAGCACGTCGCAGTACGTCCCGGCAGACAGACCAGTGCCGATCGTGGCGGTGACCGCCGCGCTCTCACGGTTGATGACGACGAAGCCCGTCGTGCCGCGAGAAAACGCAATCGCGTTCGCGCCGTTGTCCCACCAGCCGCTGATGCCCGTGCCGGCCACCGCACGACGGAATCCTGCCATCCCGGCGATGTGAGGGTCGCGATGCTCGCACACCCACTGGCCGATGACTGCTGTCTCGAGACTGGATGCGCAGCTCACGCGGTTGGTTTCACCCGCGGCATTCGACGGCGGACCGACATCACGGCCGGCTGGACCGGGGGCGAAGGCGTAGCTCGACATGATGGACGGATATCCGTACGGCTGCGCCAGCATCCACACGTTCGCCAGCCGGAACACGGTGCCGTTCCGGTAGCCGATCCCGGCGTCGCGCTGCGTGTCGTGGTTTTCCAGGAAGACGACGGCCTTGTCCGACGGCATCAGCCCCCAGGCCAGCTCGGAAAACTGGCTCCCGGACGGACCGTCAGGGTTGAGCTGCGCCAACCGCTGGCCGCCGGTCCCCAGGAACTTGTCGCCCACGCCGCGAAACTTGAACTCCGTGATGTCGGCTGCGCCGCCGGAGCTGTACGCCAGACCGTAGTAGTCGCGCGCCCGCACCGCCTCGCCGCCATGGTCAATCACCTCGGCGAAATAGTATGGAAGGGGCCGCGTCTCGCTCGTCAGGGTCTGGTTCACCCGAGTCAGAATGTCGTTCAGCTCCACGGGCTGCATATGCTTTGCGGCGTCGATCCGGAAACCTGCCACGCCGAGTCGCGCGAGGCCGATCAGGTAATCAGCGGTTTTCTGCTGGACAGTCGTTAGGCCGGTTCGCAGATCGGCCAAGCCGAACAGCTCGCAATCCTGCACGTTGGCCGCGCTCTGGAAGTCGTTCACT
>JANNOC010000730.1:0-12180 GCA_031398865.1 Gemmatimonadota bacterium
GCAATTCGCGTCCGCGCACGGGCCGCCGGTAATAGTACTCCGTGCCCGCGTCTTCCAGACGTTCGTGACTGGAGCTGCGTTCGGTCATCGATGGTCTCGGTGAATCACTCGACTAGGCTTGACGATCCTGCTCCTGCTACACCGCTTCCACGACGATCGTGCCGCTGCCCTGCTGCTTGGCGCGGCGCTTCGTCTCCGCGGCGACAGTTCCAAGATGCGCGATGGATTCCCAGCGAGCCGGGTCCACCGTCAACACCGCCGTCGAAACGCTCGCCAAGGGAAACTCCTTCATTTTGCCATCCCGATCCAATCCCGAATACGTACCGCGCGCGAGCGCGTCGGCGCCGAGCGCGTGTCCGATGACCTGGCGAAAGCGGACCGCCGCATCACGCGAGATGGCCTCGGCATTGTGCACCGTCGCCACGACGATGAAGTCATCGCCACCGATATGGCCAACGAAGTTGCCCGTCCCGCCGAGACTCGCCGCGTCACGCACGGCTGTCCCCATCCCGCGGATCACTTCGTCAGCCACCGCGAAGCCGAACGTATCCGCGAAGGGCTTGAAGTTGTCGAGATCCAGATAGCACACGGCGAACGGCGCCCGCTTTTCGACGCGCCGCGCGATCTCGTCCTCGATCGCCCGCCCGCCCGGCAGGCCGCTGGTCGGATTCCGGTCGGCCTCGCGACGCACGAGACGCACCAGCGCGCCGACGCGCGCGCGCAGCTCGCGCGGATCGAACGGCTTCGGCAGATAGTCGTCCGCTCCGGCATCGAACCCCTGAATCTTGCTGTCGATGTTGCCCTGCCCGGTGAGCATCAGCACCGGCACGCGTGCCGTGAACGGGTTGGCCTTCACCGCACGGCACACCTCGAGACCCGACATCCCGGGCATCGCCAGATCGAGGATCAGGAGGTCTGGCTCCCGAGCCTGCAACGACGCGAGTGCACCGCGGCCATCAGGCGCAAGCGCAACTTCGTGCCCCGATGACTCGAGAAGATCACGCACCACGAGGCGCATGTCCTCATTGTCGTCGGCGAACAGAATGTAACTCACGATTGACGGGTATCGGGAAATGGGATAAGTTCTCGCCCCTTCCCCCTGAAAGTCAACGGGAGCACGTGCTCATCACGAAAACTCTTCGAGACTGATGCGGCGCATTCTGCTCCTCGCGCTGGTGTTCGCGATGGCATGCCGTGGCGGCGATTCCACTCCCTCGCGCCGCACGCTCATCGATTCGCGCGACCGATACGACCCGCGCTCGCTGGACCCCGCGCTCTCCACCGACGTCCCCACAGGACGGGCCGTCGCCTATCTCTTCGACGGCCTGGTCCGATTCACGCCGGACGCGCGCCTGGAGCCGGCGCTGGCATCGCGATGGGAGACGTCCACCGACGGCCTCACCTATACGTTCCACCTGAGGCGCGGCGTCACCTTCCACGACGGCTCCCCCTTTGTCGCGCGGCAAGTCATCCGCTCCTTCGAGCGCGTGCTCGACCCCGCCGTCCGCGGAGGACGAGGCTGGCCGCTGTATCCCATTCGCGGCGCGCGCGAGTACGGCGCGGGGCGCGCGACCGGCATCGCCGGGATCAGCGCGCCGAACGACAGCACGATCGTGATCACGCTGGACGAGCCGTTCGCGATCTTCCCCAAGCTCCTGGCCATGCCGGTCACCGCGATCGTCCCCGACTCGACACCGCCGTCCTTTGGCCAGCAGCCGGTTGGCACCGGCCCCTGGAAGTTCGTCGAGTGGCGGCATGACGACTACCTGCGCTTCGTGCGTAACGAGCGCTACTTCGACGGCGCGCCGCGCGCTGAGTCGCTCGAAGTGCGGATCGTTCCGGAACCGAGTACGGCGGTGGCGGAGTTCGAGACCGGCAACGTGGACATCCTGCGGATCCCGGAAGGTGAGACGAGGCAGTGGGAGCAGACCGATGAGAAGCGGGCGACGCTCATCTCCTCGCCGGCGCTGCAGCTGTACTACGTCGGGATCAACACGACGCGCGGACCGCTCGCCGACCGGCGCGTGCGCCAGGCCATCAATCACGCGGTGGATGCGCGCGCGATCCTGGATCGCCTGGTGGTTGGCCGCGGCCGTCGCGCCGCGGGCGTCATCCCGCCGTCGCTCGACGGGTCGGACACGACGCGTGCGCCATACACCTTCGACGTCGCGCTCGCCCGCCGCCTGCTCGCGGCGGCGGGCCACGGAAACGGACTCGAGCTGGAGCTGTGGTGCTCGCAAACCCCGCCGTTTCCGCGCATTGCCGAAACGATTCAGAGCTATCTCGGCGCGGCCGGCATCCGCGTCAAGATCGTGCAGCGTGACGCGTCATCCGTGCGCGAGGCCGCACGCAAAGGTGAAACGGATCTCGTGCTCAAGGACTGGTACGCCGACTACCCGGACGCGGAAAACTTTCTCTTTCCGCTACTCCACTCCGCCAACAAGGGCGTCGGGGGAAACGTCTCCTTCTACAGCAATGCCGAGTTTGACCGCATCGTGAGCCACGCGCGCGGCGAACAGGACGATGCCAGGCGCGCGCAACTGTATCGGCAGGCCGACGCCATCGCGTTCGTGGACGCGCCGATGCTCTTCCTCTTCTTCTATAACGAGTTGTTCGCCGTGCAGCCCTGGATTCAGGGGTTCGAGGTGCCCGTCATCTTCAACGGACAGCGGTGGACGACGGTGGAGCGCCGATAAGGCGTGCTCGCCTTTATCGCACGTCGGGTGTTGCTCGCCATTCCGACACTGTTCGGCGTCCTCGTGGTCGTTTTTCTCCTGCTGTACGTTGCGCCAGGCGATCCTGTGCAGGAGATGGTAGGCGAGCGCGCCGATCCCGAGACGATCGCGCGGCTGCGCCAGGAGCTTCGGCTGGACGACCCGCTGTACGTGCAGTTCGCGCACTACACCGGAGGCGTCGCACGCGGCGATCTCGGGCGCTCCTACATTACCGGACGCCCGATCCTCGGCGACTTGCTCGAGCGTTTTCCGAAGACGCTGCTACTCGCCGGCGCGGCGATGTTGCTGGCGGCGACGCTCGGCATCACGATCGGTGTGCTCAGCGCACGGCGTCCCGGCGGATGGTTCGACCGCCTGGCGCTGGCGCTCGCGTACGTCGGGATTTCGTTCCCGGTGTACTGGGTCGGATTGATTCTGATCCTCGTGTTCGCCGTGATTCTGCGGTGGCTGCCGCCGTCGGGGTACGGACGCATCGAGTATCTGGTCCTCCCCGCGCTCGCGCTGGGCTCGCGTTCCATCGCCTTTCTCGCCCGCGTGACGCGCTCGGCGATGCTCGAGATTCTGGGCGGCGACTTCGTGCGCACGGCGCGCGCCAAGGGACTGCGCGAACGCGTCGTCGTCACACGGCACGCGCTACGCAACGCGCTCATACCCGTCATCACCGTGCTCGGACTGGATTTCGGGTACTACCTCACCGGGAGCATTCTCACGGAAACCATTTTCAGCTGGCCGGGCATCGGCCGCTACGTCGTCAACGCGATCGCCCGGCGCGATCTCCCCGCGATCCAGGGCTCGGTCCTGTTCCTGAGCGTCGTGTTCGTGACGGTCAACCTGATCACCGACCTCGCGTACGCGAAAGCGGATCCGCGCGTGGCGTACGACGGCTGATAGAGGTCGTCCGTCGGGCGAACACAGAGGACGACTCGTCAGGCGCGCATTGAAGGCGTCAGTCGTCCTTCTGTCCGAAGATCGCGAGATTGGAGCTGTGCCCCGGATTGATCTTTTTCTCCGGGTAGATCCAATGCACGGCCTGGTTGACGGCGGTCGCGGCCTCGGCAAAGCCCGTGGCGATGAGTTTGAGCTTGCCGGGATACGCCGTGATGTCGCCAGCGGCGTAGATGCCCGGCCGGCCCGTATCCATTGTGGACGAGACCACGATCTCCTCCTTCTCCAGCGTCAGCCCCCACTCGACGAGCGGTCCGATGTCGCTGATGAAACCGAGCAGCGGCAGCACGACGTCGGCCTCGACCCGGCGCGTCGTCTTGCCCTTGATGTCCTTGAGGACGATCCCGGCGAGACGGTCGCCATCGGGCGTGATGTCGGCGAGCTCGTGAAAGGTGAGGATCTCCGCGCGCCCGGTCGCGGCCGCCTGTTGCACGTCCGCTACCGTGGCAGCGTGCGCGCGAAAGCGATCGCTGCGGTGCACCAGCGTCACGGTCGCCGCGCGGCCCAGCAGCTGCTGCGCCCAGTCGAACGCCGAATCGCCGCCGCCGATGATGACGACCTTCCTTCCGCGAAACTCTTCGGGATCCATCACGACTTCGTAGATGCCGCGTCCGTACCACGGCGCGGCGCAGGGCTGCGGCAGCCGCCGCGGCGAGAACGCGCCGATCCCCGCCGCGATGATGAGCGATCGCGTCGGGAAGCGTGCCTGGTCCGTCACCAGCACGAAATGCCCGTTCTCCTGCTCCAATCCGGCCACACGGTGATTCAGAAAGGACGGCTCGCCGAACTGCGTCGCCTGCTCCGCCAGCTGGCGCACCAGTTCCTTCGCGAGCACTTTCGTGTAACCGGCGACGTCGAAGATGTATTTTTCCGGGTACAGCGCCGTGAGTTGGCCGCCGAGCTGCGGCAGTGCGTCCACGATTTGCGCCGATGCTCCGCGCATGCCAGCATAGAACATCGCGAACAGGCCGGTCGGGCCGCCGCCGATGATCGTAATGTCCTTGATCTCGTGGGTTTTCTGAGCCATCCGGTAAAGGTCACCACCGCACGAGAGCGCGGCAAGACTTCCACCACTCCCGCCGTGAGCATCCAGCAAGACGACAAATTCGTCGAATACGCCGGCACCTTTCGACTCGTGCGCAAGATCGCGACGGGGGGAATGGCGACCGTGTATGAGGCGGAACAACTCGGACCCGCCGGCTTTTCCAAACGGATCGCGCTCAAGGTGATTCACCCGGAATACGCCCGGCAGAGCGAGTGGCTGCAGCTCTTCATCGACGAGGCCAAGCTCTCGGCCAACCTCGTGCACGGCAACGTCGTTCAGATCTTTCAGCTGGGAGAGGTGAACGACGACTATTTCATCACGATGGAATTCATTCAGGGGCCCACGCTCCGCTCCGTCATTGACCGGCATCGCGAGCTCGGAGAGCCCATCAGCGCGACGCTCGCCGCCTACGTCGCGAGCCGCGTGTGTCGCGCGCTCGACTTCGCGCACAACTTCGTCGCACCAAACGGCCGGCGTCTGGACATCGTGCACCGCGACGTCTCGCCGGGAAACATCATGGCGTCGTGGGACGGCCACATCAAACTGGCGGACTTCGGCATCGCGAAGGCGCGCACCTCGGTGGATCCGGCCGAGCGGCGGCCGATGCTGATGGGCAAGAAGCACTACATGAGCCCCGAACAGATTCTCGGCCTGAGCGTCGAGGCGCCGAGCGATGTCTTCGCGATGGGCGTCGTCCTTTTCGAGCTGCTCTCCCTGGAATCACTGTTTCGCGAAACCGACACGATGCTTGCGATCGACGAAGTCGCGGTGCACCCGCTGCCGAGTATTCGCAAGCATCTCCCGGACATCGATCCTGAGCTCGAACAGATCATCGCGCTGGCGCTGGAGAAGGACCCCTCACGGCGGCCGACGGCGGCCGCGATGGGGCGGGCGCTGGACGAGTGGTACGCGACGCAGAGTGAGATTCCGTCGCCCGACCGGCTGCAGGAGCACCTCGCGATGCTGTTCCCCACCTCGTACCAGCCGCCGACGCGCGCCGCCGATCAGCATACGTCGTTTTCCAACCTCAAGCGCTCGGCACGCGGTTCCGCCGACGCGTCGAGGAGCTTTCTCGACCGCCTGCTCGGACGCTGAGCGCATGCCGCGACCGATATGGAATGGCGTGCCGATGGCGCTGCGCGGGCGTACCTTGTCCGCATGAAGATCTACACGCGAACGGGGGATACGGGGGAGACAGGCCTCTTCGGCGGCGGCCGCGTCGCGAAGGATCATCCGCGCGTGGAAGCGTACGGCGACGTGGACGAGCTGAACGCCGCGATCGGAATGGCGCGCGCGGTCGAAGTGCTACCGCGAATTGACGAGGTGCTCGTGCCCGTGCAGCGTGACCTGTTCAGCATCGGCGCGCTGCTCGCGACGCCTGATCCGCACAAGATGCAGCAGCACCTCGAGAAGGCGCGCATTGACGGCGGACGCATTGCGGAGCTGGAGCGCGCGATTGACGCCGGGGAGCGCGAACTGGACCCATTGCGCGCGTTCGTCGTGCCCGGAGGCACCCCCAAGGCGGCGGCGCTGCACGTCGCACGCACCGTGTGCCGCCGCGCGGAGCGGCGCGTGGTGCACATTCAGGGCGACGCCGCCATTCCGGAGCTCGTGATTACGTATCTCAACCGGCTCTCCGACCTGCTCTTCGTGCTGTCCCGGGTGGCCAATCGCCGGGCGGGCGCCGGCGAAGTCACCTGGTAGCGCACCACGCGGCATGACGCCGCCGCACGAGATCGCGCTGCCGACCTATCGCGTCACGGTCGCACCCGGAAGTCTGGACACGCTGGGGGCGCAGCTTCGCCACCTCACCGCCGCGCGTCGGCTCGCCATCATCAGTGACACGACGGTGGCGGCATTGTACGGCGGCCGGGCCGTGGCGGCGCTCGGCGGCGATGTCCCGATCTTCAGCGTTGCTCCAGGCGAGCGCGCGAAGACGCGGGAGAACTGGTCGCTGCTGACGGATTCCCTGCTCGATGCGGGATTTGGCCGCGATTCGGCGATCGTGGCGTTAGGCGGCGGTGTTGTCGCCGACCTGGCCGCGTTCGTCGCGTCCACGTACATGCGCGGCGTGCCCGTCGTGCAGGTGCCGACCACGCTGCTCGCGATGATTGATGCGTCGGTCGGTGGCAAGACCGGCGTGGACACCGCGGCGGGCAAGAATCTGGTCGGCACGTTTCACCAGCCGTGCGCGGTTATCGCGGATCCGGACACGCTCGCCACTTTGCCACCGGCGCAGCTGCGTGCCGGCCTGGCTGAGGCACTCAAGCACGGCATCGTCTCGAACGAGGCGTACTTCGAGCGCGTCGTGGCCGAGCTGCCGCAGCTGATCGGCCCCGGCGGTCACGGGAGCGAGGCGATGACGACGATGATCGCACGCAGTGTGCGCATCAAGGCCGACATCGTCCGGCGGGATGAGCAGGAGAGCGGCGTTCGCAAGGTTCTCAACTTCGGCCACACACTGGGCCACGCCATCGAAGCGGTCAGCGGCTATGTGCTGCTGCATGGCGAAGCGGTCGCGATCGGCATGGCGCTCGAGGCGCAGCTCGCCGAACGCGCGGGTGTCGCGCACGCGGGCCTGGCCAGCCGGGTGCGCGATGCCCTCGTGGCCGCCGGCCTTCCCATCGCCATGCCCCGTGACATGGATTCCGACGCGGTCGTACTCGCCACGCGGCGCGACAAAAAGGCCCGCGGCGGCGTGGTGGAGTACGCTCTGCCGCTTCGGATCGGTGCGATGGCGGGGGAGAACTCCGGGTGGGGAATCCCGGTGCCTGACGAGATCGTGCGACAGGTGCTTTCCTGAAGACCAAGTATGGTACTGATGGCCTCACAATTGCGCCGCCAGTTCATACCTCTTTCTCACCGAGACCATGTCCTCATTTTCTACGTATCTCGTCGGCTACATGCTTGTTGTGGTCGGGCTCGGTATTGCGGCCTTTCTGCTCAACGTGCAGTTGGTGTGGATCGTCGTCGGGGTCATCGTTCTGATTGGCTTGGGCGTCGTGATGGCGACAAATCGCACCAAACCGCGCGATCCACCCAAGCAGTAACCGCTCTGAGCCTAACTCAAGAGTGAGCGCTGGCAGCGGCCAGTAGCTATCAGGCGGATGAGTCTGCCTGATTTATTAGTAACTAATTAAATCGCGTTACGACAGATACTCCACCAGCCGACGCCCCGCCGAAAAACGGGTGGACAGCTGTCGATCCGTCGCTCAGCCCTCCTGAGCCGCTCAACGACGCCGGTTTCCACCCGCCGCGCCCCCTGTTGACCTCGTCTGTTCCCCGCATTACACTGCCGATCCTGCTGAATCCCTGGCGCCCGAGGCGCCCAACTCTCCCGCATGGTAAGGGGTGTGTATGCAGCAAGCGACCGAGAGCAGGTCCAAAGGGTTCTTCCGATCCTCCCCCTCCACCGCTTTCGATCAGTACCTGCAGGACATCCAGAAGCTCCCCCTCATTAGCGATCCCGCCGAAGAACGCCGGCTCGCTCGACGGGCACAAAAAGGCGATGAGACGGCCGCCGAGCGCCTGGTGACGGCCAATCTCCGCTTCGTCATCTCCTACGTAAAGAAGTACCAGGGGCACGGACTCGACCTCAGCGAGCTCGTTGCCATTGGAAACGAAGGCCTCCTGAAGGCGGTCAAGAAGTTTGACCCCGATCAGGGGGTCAAATTCATTTCGTATGCGGTGTGGTGGGTACGCCAGGCGGTCCTCAAGGCGCTCGCGGAACAGACGCGTTCAGTGCGCATTCCGCTGAATCAGAATTCCCAGCTCATCCGGCTCGCGCGTGCGGAAACAGTGCTCGCGCAGGTGCTCAAGCGGGACCCCACAGACAACGAGATCGGCCGGTTGCTGGAAGAGACGCCCGAGCAGGTGCGCGCGTCCAAGCAGATGTCGGCAACGGAAGTCTCCCTCGACGCGCCGATCGATCGCTCCGACCGCGAAGCGTGCACGCTGGGGGAGCGGTTCGCCGGTGTGGATGGCGGTGAGATCGAAGACGTCACCGACTTCAAGCTCATGCGGGAGTTCATCGACCGCGTATTTCGGAGATACCTCACGCCGCGCGAGCGCAAGATCCTGTACCTCTATTATGGACTGGAGGAGGGATCGGAGGCGATGACGCTCGAGAAGATCGGAGCTCTCATGGGCGTGACGCGCGAGCGCATCCGTCAGATTCGGGAGCGCGCGTTCGAAAAACTTCGCGAATCGCCTGATGGTTCAGCCCTTGCGGGGTTCTGGACTACGGCGTAGTCGGGCCGCCGTATCGCGGTCCTGCGGGGCGAGGCGGGATTCTATCACAACGGGGGGATCCGCCATCTCAGGGATCCCTCCGTTCTCTTTTGCGAGTGGGCAGGCGATGTGAGCGATGCGGGTACGGGAGCAGCGAGCCGACTGACGGACACGCGTCGCTGGCTGGTCGCGACCGTCGCCATCGCGATCGTTCTGGGTGCCCTGACGCTGTTCTTCGAGCGGCGATTGGCGGAGACGCGCGAAAACACGATCTCGCGCTGGACGACGATCCTCGGCTCGAACGCGACGCACACGGCGGCCTCGCTAGGAAGCTGGCTCGCCGAACGAGAGGGCGACTCGCGAGTTGCCGGCAACTACACCCACCTCCTGAGCGCGTCTCCACAGGGAACGTCCCGATCTCCGGGTGAAGTCGACCGCGCGCTGACGGCGATCCAGCGGGCTCACTCCTATATGGGCGTCTGGATCGTAGACGCCGAAGGCGAGGTTGTCGCTGCGTCGGAAGGCGCACCGCCGCTCCGCCTCGACGAGCATGCGGCGGCGACGCAAGTCGCTCGCCGCGAAGGGAAGATTGTCCTCGGGCCGACGCGGCTGGACGATTCGATCCATGTCGTGTCGACCGCCCTGCACGTGGTGACGGCGCGCTCGACCGCCAGCGTTGTTACCCGGGCGGATGCAGCGCTTGTGTTTCAGCTGGTGCCGTCGCGTCTCCCGGGCTCGACGTCCGGGCGAAACGCCTTGGTGGCGCGGTGGCGCGACTCGCTTGTCGTGCTGACTCCGACGACCGATCCGCCCACGCTACCCGGAGCGCTGCGCGTTCCGTGGACGAGTGTCCCGCGCCCCGTGGTACTGGCGCTCGACGGGCGCGACACGGTAATGGTCGCGACCGACTTTCGCGGCGTGTCCGCGGTGATCGCCGCGCACCACGTCCCTGGCTCGAGCTGGGCGGTCATCCGTCAGATTGATGTCGCGGAAGTGGTGGCGGGGGATGCGCGCAAAGTGCGCACCGAGTTCCTCCTCACGCTGGCGGCGTTGCTGCTCCTGGCGGTGTCGCCGGTGCTGGTCGCGCGTTGGAGCAAGACAAAAAGGGAGCGCACGATCCGTGAGTCGCGCATCCACCTGTCCGCGATCGTCGATTCCGCGCTGGATGCAATCATCACAACGGATTCGGCGCAGCGAGTCGTGCTTTTCAATCCCGCCGCGGAACGACTCTTCGGCGTCCCGATGCTTCAGGCACAGGGTCGCGCGCTTGCCGATTTTCTGCCGCTTTGCGGCGTCGAGTCCGACTCATCCGGCATCTACAGTGCGATTCGCTCGGCGGAGGTTTCGTCAGTCCGCTTTGGCACGGAAGACGAGTGTTTGGGCCTGCGCCCTGACGGCACCGAGTTTCCCGTGGAGGGAACGATCTCGACCGCGGTGGCAGATAGAAAGCATTTTTTCACGATCATTCTGCGCGATATGTCCGCGTTGCGTACCTCCGAGGAGGCACGCCGCGTCAGCGAGCAACGGTTCCAGCGCTCCTTCATGTCCACCAGCATCGGCATGGCGATCGCGTCGCTCGAGGGACGCTATCAGCAAGTGAACGCCGCGCTCGCACGAATGCTGGGTTATGAGCCCGACGATCTCGTCGGTAGGACGTACCACGACTTCACGCACCCGGATGACCTCGTGCAGGATGCACAGCGGCACAGCGAGGTGCTCAGTGGGCAGCTTGAGCAGTTCGAGCGCGAAAAACGCTATCTCCACCGCGATGGCCATTCGGTGTGGGCCAGCCTCAGCGTAGCGCTCGTGCGGGATCGCATGGGTCGGCCCAGTCACTTCATCACGCACGTCCAGGACATTTCCCTTCGCCGGCAAGCGGAAGCCGCGCTGCGGACTTCAGAGGCCAGCTATCGCGCGTTCGTGGAGCATTCTCCCTTTGGTATTTACCGGGCCACGCTCGAAGGCCGTTTCCTGGAGGTTAACCCCGCGGTCATCGCCATTCTCGGGTACGACACCGCCGACGAAGTGTTGAGGCTCGATCTCCCCACGGAGGTCTATGCCGACCCCACACATCGCATGGCGTTGCTGCGGCGGCTCCGCGGCAATGCGGACTTGCACAACATGTTCGCGGAATGGATGCGCAAGGACGGATCGCGCATCACCGTGCGTATGCGCGCGCGAACCGTTCTGGACGACGATGGCGGCATCGTGTGCATCGAAAGCTTTATCGAAGACGTCACGCCCCTTCGAGCCGCTGAAGGAGCGCTGCGTCAGGCAGAAAAACTGGCGGCCGTCGGGCAGCTCGTCAGTGGAGTGGCGCACGAGCTGAACAATCCTCTGTCGGCCATCATGCACTTCGTCGAGGACCTCCAACAGGACGATCGCACTCAATCCGATCGAGAAGCGCTGACGCTGATTCACGAACAGGCGCGGCGCTCGCGGGCGATCGTGCGCGACCTCCTGGCGTTCGTGCGAGACCGGCTGTCAGCGCGCGAAGTGCTTCGGGGTGACGACGTTCTGCAGGTCGTCACCCGGGCGCTCATGCCGCAAGTCAAGGAAATCGGAGCAACTCTAGAGTTCCGCGCCAGTGACACTGCGCATGTCTGGATCGATGTCGATCGTGCCGGCCTGGAACAAGTGATCGCGAATGTTGTCATCAACGCCGCGCAGGCCGCGGGGCGGGACGGCGTCGTACGGATGCACACCAGCGCGGACGAGAACACCTATCGCATCCTCGTGGACGATACCGGCCCGGGCATCGGGCCCGAAGTCATGCCACGCATCTTTGAACCCTTCTTTTCCACCAAGCCCACGGGTGTGGGGACCGGACTGGGACTCTCCGTCTCGCTTGGCATCGTGACACAACTGGGAGGAACGCTCAGCGCGGAGAATCGGAGCCCGAGCGACGGTGGTGGCGCACGATTTGCCATCGCGCTACCATGCATTGCACCCCCCGATCCGGTCAGCGCGTCCTCGCAGCCGCCGCTCGGCGATTCCGCGGCTCGCCTTCCCTCCGCCGAACAACCGCCGTTGCCGCACGGTGATCGCAAAATCGCTCAACCTTCCCCAAGTGGTACAGCGTTGCGCGTTCTTATTATTGACGACGAAGCCGCCATTCGTACCGCACTCGCCCGCTTCTTCACGCGCCGTGGTTGGACGGTGGACCAGGCATCGGAAGGCAAGACCGGAATCGAAAAGTTGCTCGCGCCCGAGAACAAGTACGAC
>JANNOC010000746.1:0-1657 GCA_031398865.1 Gemmatimonadota bacterium
AGGTCCGGAGCCGACGTGTGGAGACCGGCGCAGCACGCCCAATGCGCTCACGCGACGGCCCGATCACGGGCGTGGTGGGGCGGGAGCGGGCGCGGCCGGCGTTTCCGGCGCCGGCGTCTGCGGCATCGGGACCGCGGATGCTGGCTGCGACGCCTTCTGCGCGGAGTCTGCCGCGGCGCGGACCTTCCCCGCGCGCTCGACAGCGCGGTCCAACCCGGCCGGATACACCTTGTACTTGTACTCCTGCCGGAGCGCGCTCGCCAACTGCGGTGGGACCTCCACGAAGGGCATCTCTCCCTTTACCAACCGCTCGAAATACGCATCCACGCGACGACCGGCGAGTCGCTCTCGTTCCGTCTCAGTCGCGGCGCTGTCGGCGAGCATCCGCGGCACGACACCAAGGCCATTCCACGCCCCGGGCGCGAGCGCCTGGAACGCGCGCCGGATCGCGTTCAGCTCGGCGGAGTCCAACTCGACCTTCGCACTGTCCGCCTGCTTCAACACCAGCTCGTTCCTGGCAATACTCCTGACAAACTTGCCAATGAGCGAGTCCGGCGCCGCGGCCAACTGCTGCGGCACCGACGCCTGCGCGGGGTACGCTTCCACCCAGCGAAGCACCCGACCCACCGTGAGATCCCCCGCCGTGGACGTGGCCACCACGGTGCGGTTGTCGCGATTGTCGTCCATCGCCTTCAAGCCACTCTTGATCGCGGCTCCGGCGTTAGGCTTCACCACCACTTTGCCCGTCTGCTCGAGATTGGCGACATACAGACTTTCGGCGCGCTGGAACTGCACCTGATTCGCCGCGCGATCCACCTGCGGTTTGGCTTCCGCGTACTCGGAGCGGCGGATGATGTGCAGGCCGAACTGCGTCTCGATGACGGATGAGATCTGGCCGGGACGCAGCGCCAGGATCGCCTGTTCGAACGCGGGGACCATGTCGCCGCGGCGGAACACACCGAGATCGCCGCCGCGTGGCGCTGATCCGGGATCTTCACTATTCGCCTGCGCGAGCTGCGCGAAGTTCGCCGTGGTCGCCTGGGCACGCAGTCCCTCGGCCTTGGAGCGGAGGGCCGCCTTTGCGGCCGGCGTCGCGGCCGGCGGCACCTTGAGAAGAATGTGTCGCGCGGCCAACACGTCACCTTGGGCGTACCTGGCTTCGCTGCCCGCGTCCGTCACCCAGTTCTTGGAGATCTGATCGTACAGTTTGCTGGAACGCGTGCTCGAGATCACGGACCACATCGCGTCATCCACCAGCTTCGGATCATTGAGCGAGTCACCGTTGGCGGCGGCGTGTCCGAGCAGCTGGTAGTTCACCCAGAGCTCGGTGGCGGCGCGCGCCACGTCGGGAGACAGCGGAGCGCGGCTGTTGCCCAGCACATCCGCCAGGTGCGTGACGGACAGCTCCTGCGACCCGGCGCGCGCGACGACGTCAACGTGCGCCGTCATTGCTTCCTTGAAGCCATCGCAGCCGGTGAGCAGCACCGCGGCGAGAGCAAGTGTCGACCGACGAATCATACCGGAACCAACTCCGTGGAGTGGGGAGAAATAACGCCGGCCGCCGGCACACTGTGCGAGCAGGCGACCAACGCTCAGGCGAGCAGACTGCGGAGGGCGCGCACGAGACCCGGCACGAGCTCCGCGCCGCCGAGCCGCG
>JANNOC010000774.1:0-4980 GCA_031398865.1 Gemmatimonadota bacterium
CAGCAGCAGCAGGAATGCGGCGAAGAGCGAACGACGCGACATAGGAGTTCCTCGGGGAGCGGAACGCGGTGAGGTCCGACCATCCTAGCACCCGCCGCGGGCGAATGCGAATCGCAACGATTGTGTCACGGCGCGCGGCAAAAAGCGAGCGAGAAGCACGCCGCGCAACTACTGAGCGACGAACCCAGGCGCCAGCCAACACATGGATGCCAGGAATTTGTATGTAAGCAGCTACTTGCATACATCCGCCCGCGTCGCTATGCTTCCGCCCCATGGTCAGTCGAGATCGCATTCTGCACGCTGCCGCCCGCGTCTATGGGGAGTTGGGCTTCCGGGGCGCCACCACGCGCCGCATCGCCGAGGAAGCCGGAGTCAACGAGATCACGATCTTCCGGCATTTCGGCTCCAAGGACGCGCTGATCGCGGAAGCGATCCGCTGTCACGCGGCCGCCGAGTCGACTGCGGAGTTGCCGAAACAGCCGGTGAATCCCGAACAAGAGCTCGTGCGCTGGGCGGAGGCCTTCGCCACACACCTGCGAGGCGCGCGCGGAATGATTCTCAAGTGCATGGGAGACCTGGAGGAGCGGCGCGAGATGGCTGCCTGCATCTATTCCGGTCCGACGCACGCCTTCAATGAGTTGCGCGGGTACCTCGCGCACCTGCGCAAAGCGGGACTGGTGGACGCGTCCACGGATCCGACGACCGCGGCGGCGATGCTCATGGGGTCGCTTTTCGGCGACGCGATGGGGCGCGACATGATGCCGAGCTCCTACCCGCCGGCGGCAAAGGCCCCGGGGTTGTACGCGAAACTCCTGCTGCGCGCGCTCAGTAGTGCTCGGCGCGCGTCATCGCGACCCGCACGCACGTCGCCCGCCGCCGTCCGCGCGGCGCGCCCTCGCACCGGAAAAACTGGATCACGCACGCCATGACAGATATCACCGTTGCTCGCCGCGCGTTCGCCGCGCTGTTGGTCGTCAGCATCGCATTCTCTGCCGCGAATCTGCGCGCGCAGCAGCGCGCTGTACGGGACACGGCGCATGCGCTGTCGCTCGAGGATGCGTTGCGTCTCGCGGGGGCGCGGAGCGAAGCGATACGCATTGCCGAGGCCAGCCTCAGTCGGGCGCGTGGCGAACAACTTCGCGCGCGCAGCCAGTTGCTGCCACAGCTCAACGCCTCGGCGGGCTACCTTCGCACGCTCCGGTCGCAGTTCCAGGACATCGAGCTCCCGCCGCCGAATCCCGATGCGTTGAATCCGATCACGGATCCGGCGCGTCCCGATCTGCCGGCGAACTGCTTCAACTACCTGAACCGCGGCGGCACCTTCGATCAGCGGCTGGCAGGTCTGGAAGACGCGGCGCGCTGCTCCGGCGATCCGTTCGGTATTTTTTCGAGCCTCCCCTTCGGCCAGGAGCACGCGTATTCGCTCGGCCTGGCGTTCTCGCAGAATCTCTTTGCCGGCGGGCGCATCGTCGCACAGCAGCGCGCCGCCAGCGCGGGCCGACGCGCCGCGAACATCGGGGTGACGGCGCAGCGCGCCCAGCTCGCGCTCGACGTCACCGAGGCGTACTACGACGCGGTGCTCAGCGATCGCCTGCTCGCGATCGCGGATTCCTCACTGGTGCAGACCGACGATGCCCTACGGTTCGCGCAGCTCGCGAAGAACGTCGGCAATACGTCGGAGTTCGAGCTGCTGCGCGCGCAGGTGACGCGCGACAACCAGCGCCCGGTCGCCATTCAGCGCCGCACGGAACGCGATATCGCGTATCTCCGGCTCAAGCAGATACTCGAGCTACCACTCGCCGATTCGCTGGAGCTGACGTCGCAGATCCAGGACGACGAGCCGCCGTCGCCGGCGCTATTGCGCCTGACGTCGGCGGCTGGCGGGACCGCGGCCGATACCAACGCCGAGGCGCGCGCCGGTGTGCGGCAGGCAGTCGAGTCGGCGCGCGCGCAGCAGGAATTGCTGCGGGTGGCACGCGCGCAGCGGATTCCATCACTCGCGCTCACGTCGCAGTATGGACGCACCGCCTACCCCTCCTCGGGCTTCCCCAACTGGCGCGACTTCCGGCAGGACTGGACGGTCGGTGTGGAAATGCGCGTGCCCTTGTTCGCGGGCGGGCGCATCCGCGGTGACGAGATGGTCGCGCAGGCCAACGTCACGGAAGCGCGGGCGCGAGTGGATCAGGCACGCGAGCTCGCCGCCCTCGATGCGCAGCTCGCGCTCGCCACCCTGCGTCAGGCGGAAGCCAGCTGGGCGGCAAGCAGCGGAACTTCCGGGCAGGCGGGCCGTGCGTACTCCATCGCGCAGATCCGCTATCGCGAGGGCATCTCCACGCAACTCGAGTTGACGGAATCGCGCATTCTGCTGCAGCAGGCGCTCGCCAATCGCGCAATGGCCGCGCGCAACCTGCAGGTCGCTCGCATTCGTCTCGCGCTGCTGCGCGATCTGCCACTCGTGCCGCCGCAGAGCGGCGGAATGCGGACAGCGCAGCCGCAGTCACCACCCCAGTCACCCACGCAGCCGCCGCCTTCCGGCGGCGCGACGTCGAACACGCTCTTCGGAAACGCAACTCCATGAGGATCATCATGTCAGTGTCGCGCTGTGCGCGCGCATCCGCGCTCGCCTTCACACTCGCGGTCGCCGTGGCGGGCTGCTCCGGCTCGGACGGCGATGCCAGCGCCGCCACGACGACGCCGCGCGTCAACGTGGGCAGCGAGAACATCACCGTCGTGACGCAGTCGCTCATCGAGAGTGGGCCGGCCATTTCCGGTTCGCTTGCGCCCGAGCGCGAAGCGACGATGCGCGCCGAGATCTCGGGCGCCGTCCTGCAGACGTACGTCGAAGCCGGCACTCGTGTGAACGCGGGAACACCACTTGCCCGCCTCGACGACACAGCGATCCGGGACGCATTCCTGTCCGCGCGTTCGGGCGTCACGTCGGCGCAGAGCAATGCCGATCTGGCGGCGCGCGAGCGCACCCGCGCGGCGACGCTGGCCGCGGCGGGAGCCATCGCGGATCGCGACCTCGAGCTCGCCACGCGCAACGCGACCGCGGCCACGTCGCAGCTGGATGACGCAAAGGCGCGCTTGGCGCTTGCGCAGAAGCAGCTCGACGACACGCACATCCGCGCCCCATTCGCCGGCGTCGTGAGCGCGCGCAGCGTGTCCGCGGGCGACGTCGTCGCCCCCGGCGCGGCGCTGTTCACCGTCGTGGATCCGTCCAGCATGCGGCTGGAGGCGTCGGTGCCGGCGGAACAACTCGCTTCGGTGCGCGTGGGCGCGCCGGTGAGCTTCACCGTCAACGGATACCCGGGTCGAGTATTCACGGGGCGTGTCACGCGCGTCAATCCGACCGCGGACCCGGTCACGCGCCAGGTGCGGATCTTCGCGTCCATTCCGAACGCGGGAAGTACGCTGGTCGGCGGGTTGTTCGCGGACGGGCGCGTGACCAGCGAGTCCCGTACGGGGGCGGTCGTGCCCCTCACCGCGGTGGATCAGCGCGGGCTCAGTCCGATCGCCATGCGCATTCGCAACGGTCGGGTCGAAAAAGTGGAGATCACACTCGGCCTCATCGACCGCGCCACCGAAACCGTCGAGATCGTATCCGGCGTGTCGACGGGTGATACGCTGCTTCTGGGGGCCGCGCAGGGCATCACACCGGGCACACCCGTTCGCGTCAGCACGCCGAACGACACGCCGCTGGCTGAACGGCCGTAACCGAGACCTCACATGCTCATTTCAGATTTCGCGATCAAGCGTCCGCTGATCACCGTCGTGTCCATGGTGGCGCTGGTGGTCTTTGGCCTCTTCGCGCTGTGGCGGCTGCAGACGGACGAATTTCCGGATGTGGCGGAGCCGGTTGTCGTCACGAGCATCATCTACCCGGGCGCTTCACCCGACCAGGTCGAACGAGAAATTCTCGAGCCGGTGGAAGAGGCGATTCAGGGCATCGCCGGCGTGGACGAAGTCATCGGCGAAGCGCGCGACGGCTTCGCGTCCATCGTCACGATCTTCGTGTTCGAGAAGGACATGCAGCAGGCGACGCAGGAGATTCGCGACGCGATCTCCCTGATTCGCGCCGATCTCCCGCAGGAGATGAAAGAGCCCATCCTCCGGAAAGTCGACCCCAGCGACCGGCCGGTGATCGCGCTGACGGTGTCGTCCGACGTGCTGAGCCCCGCCGAGCTCACGCGCATCGCGGATCCCGGCATTACCCGGGAGCTGCGGTCGCTGAGCGGCGTGTCACAGGTAGACGTCATCGGAGCGCAGGAGCGCGAGCTGACAGTGGAGCTGCGACCGGAAGCGCTGCAGGCATCCGGCGTCAGCGTCGCACAAGTGGTGCAGGCACTTGGCAGCCAGAATCTTGCTGTCCCTGTAGGACGGCTGAATGGGCCGCTCGACGAGCGCTCGATCCGTCTCAAGGGGCGGATGGAAGGCCCCGCTGAATTCATGCAGCTCGTCGTCGCGGAACGCGACGGTCAGATCATTCGACTCGGCCAGGTCGCCGAGGTGAAGGACGGTATCGAGGAGCAGCGCACGCTCGCGCTGTTCAACGGCAAGGAAGCCGTCGGCATCAACATCAGCAAGACCAAGGGCTACAGCACGACGACGCTGAGTGACAAGGTGCAGAAGCGCGTCACGGAGATTCAGAAGACGCTGCCGCCCGGAGTGCGACTTGGCGTCGTGCGCGACGCCGGCGTACGAGTGGAGTCCTCGGTGGCGAACGTGGAGGAGGCGCTCATCCAGGGAGCGCTGCTCACCGTGCTCGTCGTGTTTCTCTTCCTGAACTCGTGGCGTTCCACCGTGATCACGGGTCTCGCGCTTCCCGTCTCGGTGCTCGCCTCGTTCGTCGCGGTGCTCGCGTTCGGATTCACGCTGAACACGATGTCGCTGCTGGGCCTCTCGCTCGCTATCGGCATCCTGATTGACGACGCCATTGTGGTACGCGAGAACATCGTAAGGCACGTCGCGATGGGGAAG
>JANNOC010000775.1:0-6460 GCA_031398865.1 Gemmatimonadota bacterium
CGCCGCGGCGCCGCCGCGGGGCGCGTGCCGCCACCGCCAAAATGTCGGCGTGTGCAGCTGCCCGCTTACAAACCGCCGAGCAGATTGTCGATCTGCTTGGCGTCGGTGTTCACCGCGGCTCCACCGAGCACCGCTCCAAACAGCGCGACTGTCTCGCGTGTGAGATCATCGGGATGCTCCCGATTCACCGCGTAGCGGTGCAGCACGCCCAACGCGAACGGAATCAGCGGCGCGCGTTCGCCCGCTTCCACGGCCGCGGCTCCGCTCTCGAACGACGGCGGCGCCGGGACGCTCGCCTTCCACGGCTCCTCCGGAGCGGATTCCTCCGCGAGTGTGGACATCCACGCCTGCAATTCCTGCTCGGGAAGCAGCGCGGCAATCTCCGCCACGATGCCTGGCGGCGCTTCCCGGGCCCGCAACAAAAGAAAGCGCGGAGTCGCGAATAGCTGCGACGCGAGCAGCGCATCCAGCACGCGCGGCGGCAGCTCCGTCTGCGCGATCACTCTGCGCTCGTCTCCCAGCATAACGAACGTGCCGAACGCCGCCATGGCGGGAGTGGCGCGCGGGTGCACGATGCGCTCGAGGTGCAGCGCAAAGGGGGCCTCCGTGAGCACGACGACCGGCTGTGCATCGCCGTGGCCACCGGTGGGCGCGTCATCGGGGATCCACTCGCTCATGTCTCCTATTCTAATGCGCGCGGCGTGCCTCCGCGCTTGCCCGGCTCTCTGGCGAACCGTAGCTTACTCGGCGCAAGGATCTCGGTACCACCACAGCGGCGGTGCCCGGAACCTCAGCAGCATGCTTCGGCGGACGCCGTCGTGACGCGTCCGCCCTTTTCTTCTGCACGAGAGCCGGACATGGCCAGCTACCGCTTCGCGAAAGTGCCGACCGACGGCGAGCGCATCAGCTATGCGGGCGGCCGGTTGCAGGTTCCGAACAATCCGATCGTTCCGTTCATCGAAGGCGATGGTACGGGTCCCGACATCTGGCGCGCATCCCGCAAGGTGTTCGACGCTGCCGTCGAGCGCGCCTACGGCGGCGAGCGGCGCATCGCGTGGATGGAGGTGTTCGCCGGCGAGAAGTCGTTCGCCGCGTATCAGGACTGGCTCCCGCAGGAGACCGTGGACGCGCTGCAGGAGTTCCGCGTGTCCATCAAGGGACCGCTGACGACGCCGGTCGGCGGCGGCATTCGCTCGCTGAACGTCACGTTGCGGCAGGTGCTCGATCTGTACGCGTGCATCCGCCCGGTGCGCTGGTTCGAGGGGGTGGGCACTCCCGTGAAGGAGCCGGAGAAGATCAACGTCGTCATCTTCCGGGAGAACACGGAGGACGTGTACGCCGGTATCGAATGGAAGGCCGGGAGCGCCGAAGCCGAGAAGCTGCGCAGCTACCTCGCGCAGGAGTTTGGCAGCAAGATCCGCGAAGGCTCGGCCATCGGCATCAAGCCCATGTCCGAGTTCGGATCGAAGCGCCTGGTGGAGATGGCCATTCGTCATGCCCTCAAGACCGATCGCGAGTCGGTGACGCTCGTGCACAAGGGCAACATCATGAAGTTCACGGAGGGCGCATTCCGTGACTGGGGGTACGAGGTCGCTCGCGACACGTTCGCAGGTCAGGTGTGCACCGAGAGCGATCTGGGCAAGCCGGGCCATGCTGCGGCCCGGGCCGATTGCGTGGTGATCAAGGATCGCATCGCGGATTCGATGTTTCAGCAGATGCTGCTGCGCCCCGCCGACTATTCGGTGCTCGCGACGCCGAACCTGAATGGCGACTATCTCTCCGACGCGGCAGCCGCGCAGGTCGGGGGTCTCGGCATCGCGCCGGGTGGGAACGTTGGCGATGGGCTCGCGGTATTCGAGGCGACGCATGGCACCGCACCCAAGTATGCCGGGCTAGACAAGATCAATCCCGGCAGCGTGGTGCTGTCGGGGGCGATGATGCTCGACTACATGGAGTGGGAGGAGGCGTCGAAGCTCATTGTGCGCGGTATGGAGAACGCCATCAAGTCGCGGCACGTCACGTACGACCTCGCACGGCAGATGCCGAAGGCTACCGAGGTGTCCACCTCCGCATTCGGCGACCGCATCATTGCCGGGATGCAGTAAGAGGGTGGTTGGTTTCCGCTCGCACTGAAGCGTCTCCTTTCCGGAAAGCATGACTTTCTTGCTCACTACCCGCGCGGTACGGCTCGCAGAGCTGGACACACCGCTGCTCGTGCTCGCCCTGGGTTCTGCTCCTACGCTGAGCACGGAGCTCACTGCAGTGGACGGCGCACTGAATGGCGCCATCGCTCGCCTGCTCGAGCAGCGCGACTTCCGCGGCGGACGGGACGAGACGCTGCATCTCATGGGGGGGACGCGCGGCCCGCGCCGTGTGCTGCTGCTCGGAATGGGCACGCCATCGGACCGCGGCATCGCATTGCGGCGTGCGGCAGCGATCGCGGCCCGGCACGGCGCACGCATGGGGGTCGGTGAGCTCGCCTTTTACGCGAGCGATCTCGAGCCCGCGCACGTGGAGGCCATTGCCATTGGCCTGGCGGCCGGTGCCTGGGAGTTCACCGATCTCAAGACGCCACCGCCGCCTGACGAGCGCCGAGAGCCGTTGACCGCCGCGACGATCGTCGTCGCGGACGAACAGGCGGCCGCGGCAGCGCTCGCCGCGGGACGCGCGATTGCGGAAGGGCAGGCGCTGGCACGCCGCCTCGCGATGCTGCCCGGCAACATCTGCACGCCGGACCTCCTCACGGACACCGCGCGCGACATCGCGACACGACACGGCCTCGCGATCACGGTGCTCGGCCGCCGCGAATTGGAGGAGGAGGGGATGGGCGCCTTCCTGTGCGTGGCGCAGGGAACGCCGCAGGATCCCAGACTCATCGCGATCGAGTACCGCCGCGGTGACGCGTCGGCGAAGCCGGTGGTGCTGGTGGGGAAGGGACTGTGCTTCGACAGCGGCGGCATCTCCATCAAGCCGGCGCAGAGCATGGAGATGATGAAGTTCGACATGTGCGGCGCCGCGGGCGTCCTGGGCGCCATGGAAGCGATTGCGCGCATGGAGCTGCGCGTGAACGTGGTCGGCATCATCGGCGCGACGACGAACATGCCGTCAGGGACGGCCTTCAAGCCGGGTGACGTCGTGAAGAGTCACCTCGGCAAAACAATAGAGATCGTGAATACCGACGCCGAGGGCCGGCTCGTGTTGGCGGACGTCCTGTCCTACGCGCGGCGCTTCGATCCCGCCGCCGTGATCGACGCCGCGACGCTCACCGGTGCCGTGGTGGTCGCGCTGGGGCACACGACGACGGGTGTGTTCGGCCCCGACGCCGTTCTCGTTGACGAAGTGATCGCCGCGTCCCGGCGCGCGGCGGAGCCCGGCTGGGCACTGCCGGTGTGGGACGAGTACAAGGAGCTGAACAAGTCGGACATTGCCGACATGAAGAACTCCGGTGGCCGGGCGGCGGGCTCCATCGCGGCGGCGATGTTCCTCAAGGAGTTCACGGAGAGCTATCCCTGGGTTCATCTCGACATCGCCGGAACCGCGTATTCCGAGACGGACCTCACGACGCTTCCGAAGGGGCCTACTGGAGTTCCCGTCGGGACGTTCGTCGAGTTCGTGCGAGGGAGGGCGGGCTGATCTCGCGGGTCCTCGCTGTTGCCCGCGGAGCGGTGGCGCTCGCGGCGATCGCTCTCGCTGTAACCGCGCCTTGCGTAGTGGAAGGGCAGGTGGTGCCGCGCGACACCGCGCGTGCGCGGCCGGACACCATTCTCGATCCGATTCCGCCGCGTCCGGACTCCATCCGGGTGGATTCCACCCGCACCAAACCGGCGCTCCGCGACAGCGCCGCGGCGAGGGACACGATCAAAGCGCCACTCGCGCGCGCCGAAGCGCCACCGCTCGCGGCCGACATCGGCGAGCGGTACCGCTGGACGCGCGCCGAGATGTTCGCGACGGGCGCGCTGAATCTCTCCGATCTGCTGGACCGCATACCGGGCGTGACCGGATTTCGCGGTGGCTGGGTCGCGTCGCCAATGCTCGCGGGGATGCTCGGCGACGTGCAGCGCGTGCGCGTCTTCTATGACGGCATCGAGCTCGACCCGATCGATCCGCGGACCGGCGGAGCGCTGGACCTGCAGACCGTGCAGCTCTGGACGGTGGAGGAGGTGATCGTCGAGCGAGCGCCGTCGGAGGTGCGCGTGCACCTGCGCAGCTGGCGGGTGGAGCAGACGACCGCATATACGCGGACGGACATCAGCACGGGCGATTACGAGACCAACACCTATCGCGCGTTCTTCGGCCGGCGATTCCGCCACGGTGAGGCGCTGCAGCTCTCCGCGCAGCAGTTCGGCACAACGGATCCGCAGGGGGGCGACGGTGACGCGCTGTCGCTCATGGGCCGGGTCGGCTGGGCGCGGGGTCTGTGGAGTCTCGACGGATTCTTCAATCGCACCCACGGCGTCCGGTCGGCCAAAGGGCGCGCGATCGGTCTGCGACCGCTGCAGGGGCTCGATGCGACGCGCACCGACGCCTACATCCGCGGCGCATACGGTGATCCCGAACGCGGTCTCTGGGCGCAGGCGCTCGCAGCGTCAACGCGGTTCGCCGAGGCGACGCCCGTGACGACCGCGGACCGTGCCTCGGCGACCGGACTGCCCGCTGACTCCGCCGATACGACGCGTTCGCGCGCGCAGTACGTCGCGTCGGCCGGGTGGACGGCTGGACGCATGCGCGCGAGCGTGACGCACCGCATGCGTGTCTTCGAAGGGTGGCGGCTGGGCTCGCCCTCGGCACGCGCGTCATTCGACGGAGGGGTCTTCGCCATCGAGGGCTTCGCCGAACATGATGCGTTGCGCGAGCATGACCGCGGCGACGTCACGGCCCGCGCGACCCCGCTCCCCTTTGTCGCGGTGTCAGGCGGAGCAAGCCTGTCCCGACCAAAGGGCGACGGCGACCGGTCGCTCACTCTGCGCGGGGAAGTCGCCGTGCGCCTGCGAGAGCTGTGGCTGAGCGGCGGCGCGGTCCGCACCGACAGCATGACGCTGCCGGCGCTCGTGCTCTTCGATGCGACGTTCCAGGCGGCTCCGGTCTCCGAGAACACGGCCTACTTCGCCGCAGTGCGCGGGCGGCTGTACCGCGCGATCTGGCTCGACGTCACGGCGATGCGCTGGGATTCGGCGTCGTTCTATCGGCCACAGACCCAGGTCCGCAGCGAGCTGCGGCTGGCGACGCGATGGCTGTCGCGCTTCCCCAGTGGCAACTTCTCCATCGTCGCGGCGGGCATGCACGAGTACCGCTCCGAGGTGCGCTTTCCGGCCGCGGGCGAGGTGCTCGTCGTACCGCAGAGTTTTCCCTTCTCGACGCTGCTCGAAGTGCGCATTGTCAACGCCGTGCTGTTCTGGCAGTTCCGCAACGTCGCGGGCTTTGCGTACGAGCAGGTGCCGGGCCTACGCATGCCCCGCCAGACCAACATCTACGGTGTGCGGTGGGAGTTCTGGAATTGACCCCGCCCCGCGCATCCGATAGCTTTCACGATTGCCAATGATCCGCAGCATGACCGGATTCGGCGCCGCGGCGGGCGAGGTGGGAGCACTGCGCGTTGGCGTCGAGCTCCGCACGGTCAACCACCGATTTTTCAACCCGAACATCAAGCTGCCCGCCGCGTTCGGTCGGTGGGAAGGCGATGTTCGCGAGCTCCTGCGCCAGCGCATTGCTCGCGGACACGTGACGGCACTGGTTCGGGTGGATCGGGACGCGACCGTCGGCGCTGTGAACGAGGAGCGCTTCGCGGCGTACGTCACGCAGCTGCGGCTGTTGCAGCAGCGGTATGGCTTGCAGGGCGAGATTGACGTCGCAACGGTGCTCCGAATGCCAGAGGTCCTGGCCGGTGGAGCGGCGGGGGACGAGGAAGTGGGAAGCGTGTCGGCGTTGCTCGCGATCGTCGAGTCAGCGCTGGACGCGTTGATGCGAATGCGCGAGGACGAGGGTGCTCGAATGGCTCGCTTTCTCCGCGATCGCATTACGGTTGTGGAAGCGGCGCTCGCCAGAATCTCAGCGCGCGCGCCGGCGCGAGTGGTGGCACAGCGCGACCGGTTGCGAGCCGCGGTCCGCGACCTCGCCGAGGGCGTGACGCTGGACGACCAGCGCATGGCGCAGGAGATCGCGCTGCTGGCGGACCGGCTGGATGTGAGTGAAGAGCTCGATCGGTTCGGATCGCATGTGGCGGCGTTCCGCGGCGCGTTAGGCGATACGGCGGGTGACGGAGTCGGCAAGCGGCTCGGCTTTCTCCTGCAGGAAATGTTGCGCGAGGCGAACACGACGGGCAGCAAGGCGAACGACGCGCGGATGCTGCACGAGGTCGTCATGGTGAAGGAAGAGCTCGAACGGATTCGTGAACAGGTGGAGAATCTCGAGTGAGTGCGTCCTTTCCCGTGGTCTTGTCGGCGCCTTCCGGTGGTGGCAAGAC
>JANNOC010000034.1:0-1924 GCA_031398865.1 Gemmatimonadota bacterium
CGTAGGCCTTCGCGTCGGCTTTGTTCCATGCGGCCACCACTTGATCCAGAACGCTGCGGATTGCCTGCTCATCGGCGGATGAACCGCCCTGCCCTGAAATCCCAGTGACCGAGATA
This sequence comes from Gemmatimonadota bacterium, assembly GCA_031398865.1. Classification (GTDB taxonomy): domain Bacteria; phylum Gemmatimonadota; class Gemmatimonadetes; order Gemmatimonadales; family Gemmatimonadaceae; genus JANNOC01. Next base: position 117 of record JANNOC010000034.1, read on the forward strand.
ACGAAAAACATCGCCAGTGCAACAATTGAGGTCCGCATACAGTCTCCTTTTCGGAAGTTCGTCCTCAGTCCACCGCCTCGTCCACACCGTCCTGGAACGGACAGGATCGGTCGGATCATCACCTCACACTACCCAAGTGCCGACGCATCGACCCAGAGTGCCTAACGGCAGGCTTCAGCCGCGGCGGCTCATGATCACATCGGCCGCTGTCGGCTGCAAGCCGTGTTAGCTGGCTCACGTTGATTCAGAGCAACTTCTTGAACTGTTCGATTGTGAGGCCGGCGTCTCGCACAATCCCGCCCATCGTGTATTCGTTAACTGGATTATTGCGAGGTACCGTGATGATCCGAGTGCCGTCAGTCATCACGATAGGTTTGCCCTGGGTGGCAATTTTGAAACCGGCTCTCTCCAAAGCTCGAACCGCTCGAAGATGATTGACACCGGGTAGCTTTGGCACGACCGTTCACACCAATACTTCCACTTCCCGAATCTTGGAGCCTTTTGAAATCAGTGCGACCGCTTCAAAGCACTCCCGAATGGCGTACTGGATATTTTTGAGTGCCTCTTGTTCGGTCTTGCCCTGCGACCAGCAACCCGGAAGGCCGGGACACGAAACGCTGTAGCCTTCCTTTGATTTCTTGAGTGCGACTTTGTATTTCATGACACCACCATTCTGACTCAGCCTTCGCGGTTACACCAATCCGCCTACTGGTCTTGGAGTAGACCGCAAACTCGTCGCTCGCAGCCACCACAATCAGAGCCGATCAAGCGGGCTCCTACTCTAAGCCTTGTCCACCCGCCAGAAGAGCGCAAGGAAACCGGGCACGAACGCGAACGACCAGGAGGCGAAGTGCACGGCGTAATTCGGGCCGCCGGGCGCAGGCTTGGTCCAGATCCCTGAAATGGCGTAGAACGCCACCCCTGACAGCACCGCCGCGACAGCCCCGCGCAGGAGCGCGCGGGGCATCCCGGCCTCGCGCATCAGCTGCTGCTGCAGGATCGCAAAGCACATCCAGAACAGCATCCACGCCGGGAGCATCGCGTTGTACCGCATCACGGGCGCGAGCAGGTAGAAGGCCCCGGCGGCGATGACGCCGATCACCGGACCCGCGACCAGGCCGGCCCCGACGCGCCCCGTCCGCGCGCCGATGACGGCGCCGAGGCACAGACACATGACGGCGCCGTGCACGATGCCGTTCACGACCCGGTGCCGCACGCGCGCGACATCCCAGATGAAGTCCCCGGCCGTCATGACGGCCCCGAGCAGGAGGGCGGCGAACACCGCGGCCCGCAACGCGCGCATATCGAGCATCGACAGATTATGCCCGAGACAATGCTGCAACGAATGCTGCAACGGGTCAGACCCCGGATCCCACTGGGTTTTCCTCATGGGGTCAGACCCCGACTGTGCGCATGGGGTCCGACCCCGGCGGTGCTCGGGGCGTCGGGCCCCGAATGTTGGGGTTTTCACAGTCTGGGATCGGACCGGGGTGTGTCACGTGGGGTCAGACCCCGGGACGGAGGATTACACAGTGGCAGAAAGTGAATCACTTATACTGCGCAAAATGAAACGCCTCCTCTTGACGATCGTCCTCGGCGCGGTGGCCTCGCTCGGCGCCCAGACGCGCGTGACCACGCCGAAACAACAGTTCGGTTTCGATCTCGGCGACGACTACCAGCTCGCCAACTACAAGCAGATCGCCGAGTACTGGGGCAAGCTGGACGCCGAGTCGGACCGAATGCTGGTGCAGGAGATCGGCACGACGTCCGAAGGACGGCCGCACCTGATGGCGATCGTGACGTCGCCG
>JANNOC010000050.1:0-2422 GCA_031398865.1 Gemmatimonadota bacterium
GGATTGGGGCTGGCGCTCGCGAGACGGCTGGCGCGCCTGCTGGGCGGAGACATCCAGCTCGCATCAGCGCCGGGGGTAGGCTCCACCTTCACGCTGGCGCTGCCGCTCGACGCGGAAGCGATTGTCGGCGCCGATGCGCGCGGTGTGACCACACTCAGTACCTGAGCACATGAAACAAACCAGTCGCACGCTGCAACAAACGCACACCTCGCTCGCGGCGCACGACGTGCTGGCGGCAGCGAAGCACTTCTTCACGCGGCGCAACAACATCTACGCCGCGTTCCTCGAGCAGGAAGGACCCACCCACCTCACCTTTCGCGGGCAGGGCGGCGAGGAGCTGGTGATCGGCGTCGCGCCCTCCACTGGCGGAACGCTCGTCACAGGCTCGACGTACATGTTCGATCAGCAGATTGCGCGCTTCTTCTCGACGTTGCCCGCGTCACCCTCGGTGGCGTCGGCCGTCGCGTGACGACACCGTTCGTCTCCACGCTGCGCGCGCGGCACGATCCGCTGCGCCTCGGCGAGCCGGGCGGGGCGTCAGTCTCACTGCGGGTGCAGATGCCCGAGGTATGGGACGCCGTTCGGGTGGACTGCTCGCCCGGCCAGAGCGTGCTGGCGCTGAAAACGCTGGCGCTCGAGGCGCTGTTCCCCGAAGCGGAGACCATCGAGGATTTCGTCGTGAAGCTGAATGGCTTCGAAGTACTCGATGAGGATGTCAGCATCGCCCAGGCGGGCGCGAAGAACGGCTCGACCTTTCTGCTGACGCACCGTCGTCGTCGCCCCGTCCGCTGAGCGCGACCCTGTCTGCCGTGAGCGTCACGTCCGCCGACGTGCGTGAGACGCTGCTCACCGCCGCGGCGCGTCTGCGCGAAGAGGTCGGCCGGCGCATCGTCGGCCAGCGTTCGGTACTGGACGAGATTCTCATGGCGATTCTCGCCGGCGGTCACGCGCTGCTGGTCGGCGTCCCCGGACTCGCGAAGACGCTGATGATCCGGTCGGTGGCGGAGGCCATGCGGCTGGAGTTCCGCCGCATCCAGTTCACGCCGGACCTCGTGCCCAGCGACATCACGGGCACGGAGATCCTCGAGGAGAATCACTCCACGGGGGGGCGCGACTTTCGCTTCGTGCGCGGCCCGGTGTTCGCCAACATCGTCCTCGCCGACGAGATCAACCGAGCGCCGCCGCGCACGCAGGCCGCGCTGCTGGAAGCGATGCAGGAGCACTCGGTCACGGCGGCCGGCGCGACGATGCGGCTGCCGGAACCGTTCTTCGTGCTTGCGACCCAGAATCCCATCGAGCAGGAAGGCACGTACCCGCTGCCTGAAGCGCAGCTCGATCGCTTCCTCTTCGACATACGCATCGGCTATCCGGAGGAAGGCGACGAGGTCGCGATCCTGCGAGCGACCACCGGCCCGCCGGCGGGTGCCCTCGCCGCCGTCGTCGACGGGGAGCAGACGGTGGCCCTGCAGCGCCTGACGCGCGACGTCCCCGCGGCGGATGCGGCACTGCGCTACGCGACCGCACTGGCGCGCGCGACGCGACCTGATTCGCCAGGCGCCACGGATCTCGTCAAGCGGTACGTGCGCTGGGGCGCTGGCCCGCGTGCCGGACAGGCGCTCATTCTGGGCGCAAAGGCTCACGCGTTGCTCGCGGGTCGCTTCGCCGTGTCGCCGGCCGACATTCGCCGCATCGCGCGACCCGTGCTGCGTCATCGCGAGCTGCCGAACTTCGCGGCCGAAGCGGAGGGGATCACCGCGGAGCGGCTCGTGGAGGATGTGCTCGAGCGGGTCGAGCCCCCGCGGAGCGACATTCCCTTGTAGACGCAGGATATCGCGATGCGTGGGGCGCGCGACGGCGCACTGCTCGATGCGCTGCGCGGAGTGCATTGGCCGGCGCGCTCCGTGGTTGCCGGAACCTTTACCGGCACGCACCAGTCGCGCATGCGCGGCACCTCCGCGGAGTTCACCGAGTATCGGTTGTACCGTCAGGGCGACGATCCACGGCGGCTCGACTGGCGCCTGCTCGGGCGCACCGATCGCGCGTACATCAGGCTGACCACCGATCGTGCGGTTCTGCCCACGATGATCGTCGTGGACGCTTCGGCGTCCCTCGCCTATCCAGCAGACACGCAGGAAAAATGGCGGCTCGCCGCCCAGCTGACGCTCGGTCTCGCGGCGGTGGCGCACTCCGATGGTGACCCGGTCGGGGTGGTGATCGCCGGCTCACACGGCGTGGCGGCTCTGCCGATGCGCACCCGGCGAGGCGTCGTGATGGAGATCGCGCGACTGCTGGCCGCGACCACGCCCACGCCCGAAGGAAGTGCCACAGTGGTGCCGGCGCTGGCGCTCGCACGCCGAGCGGCGCGGCTGGTGATCGTAAGCGACTTCCTTGGCGATGCGGATGCGATGCTGCAGGCGGCGCG
>JANNOC010000015.1:0-2823 GCA_031398865.1 Gemmatimonadota bacterium
GCGCATCGCCACCGGCGAGCCGCCCGCGTATCTGATCGAAGAGGACGGTGCGGCGATGGTGCTGACGTTGTACGGAACGACGGTGGCCGGCGATCTCAGAATCCTGCACGTCGCCAACGACTCGCTGGTCCGGCACGTCACCTGGGAGCCGGAAGCGAGCGACCGCACGCGGCTCACCCTGCATCTCGGCACGCGCCCGTTCGGCTACGTGGTGTTCGTGGATCGCGGTGTCTTCGTGCTCCGGCTGCGGCGCACGCCCCCGATCGATCGTCGCCGCCCGCTGGCCGGCCTGACGATCGCGGTGGACGCCGGTCACCCGCCGATCGGTGCCACCGGGCCGACCGGCATCTGGGAGCCGGAGCTGACACTGCCCATCGCGGAGAAACTCAAAGCTCTGCTCGAAGCGCGCGGCGCGCGGGTGGTCATGACACGCACGACAGCGGACCCCGTCGCCCTCGGCGATCGGCCCATCGTCGCGCGGCGGGCCAACGCGCACGCGTTCGTCTCCATTCATTTGAATGCGCTGCCCGATGGCGTCAATCCGTTCTCCGCGCACGGCACGGAGACGTACTATTTCCACCCGCAGTCCGAGCCGCTGGCGCGTGCGGTGCAACGCGGCATGGTGCGAACGATGGGACTGCGCGACCTCGGCGCGCATTACGCGAACCTGGCGATCGCGCGCACTAGCTGGATGCCGGCGGTCCTGTGCGAGGGCGCCTTCATCATGATCCCCGAGCAGGAAGCCGCGCTCAGGACCGAGGAGTATCAGCTCCGCTATGCGCGCGGCGTGGCGGACGGCATCGAACAGTACTTCCGCTCCCTGGGACAGCAGCCGTGAGAGTGCAACACCTCGGCGCCGCGGGCGCCCTCGCGCTCGTGGCGGCGCTCGGTGCCGCGCCGGGCGTGGCCGCGGCGCAGGTGGGGCCCCACGAATCGTGGCGCAGCATCGAGACCGCGCATTTTCATGTGCACTTCACACCGGCGCTCGAGACGCTTGCGCGTCGCGCGGCGGCAGAGGCAGAACTCGCCTACGCAGCACTCGTGGCGGGCGGGCGTGCTCCCGACTCCGCCGTGCTCCCGGGGTTGCATCCACCGCGCGGTCCCATCGATCTCGTCGTGGCCGACAACGTGGACTTCACGAACGGCTACGCGTCTCCGTTCCCGAGCAACCGCATCGTCGTCTATGCGCAGCCGCCCGTGGGCGTCAGCTCGCTGCGGGCGTACGACGACTGGATGCGTATCGTGATCACCCACGAGCTCGCGCACATTTTTCACCTCGACCGTTCGCGTGGCTGGTGGCGTGTCGCGCAGCGCATTTTCGGGAGAAACCCGTACCTCTTTCCGCATGTGTACTCTCCCGACTGGCTCACCGAGGGTCTCGCGGTGGTATACGAGAGCGGTCTGACCGGGGCGGGGCGACTCAATTCCAGCACCCACGGCATGATCGCGCGCGCGGCATCCGGCGCGGACGCATTGCCCCGCCTCGGAGACATCAGCGCGGCCACGTCGCGCTTTCCCGAGGGGCAAGGCGTGTACGGGTACGGCTCGCTCTTTCTGTCGTTCATGGAGCGGCGCCACGGATCGCGCGGCGGCGTCGCGCGATTGGTCAACGAGTTGGCGCGCGACGGCGTTCCGTTCCGATTGAATCGTGCCGCGACGCGTGCCTACGGAGTCAGCTTCGACCGTGGATGGCGTGAATGGCGCGACTCGCTGCGGGCCGCGGGAGCACTCGACACCGCGGTCTGGCCCACCGGCGGGTGGCGCGAGCTGACGAGAGAAGGGCGATATGCGCACCACCCCCGCTGGTTGAACGACAGCACGCTCGTATACGTCGCGAGCACCGGCAGGGAGGTCACCGGCGCCTACGGCGTGAGCCTCGGCGGACGCGCCCGGCGGCTCGGTCGGCGGAACAGCCTGGAGCCTAACGTGCCGCTGCCTGACGGGGCGCTGCTGTTCAGCCAGTTGGAGTATCGCTCCCCCGTTCACATTCGCGCAGATCTCTACGTCGTTCGTGACGGCCGTGAACGTCGCCTCACGACGGATGCGCGACTGACGCTGCCGGACGCGCGGACGGATGGCGCTATCGTCGCGGTGCAGGCGATACCGGGTTCGACGCGGCTCGTCAGGGTCAGCGCCGACGGCCGCGTCATCACGCCGGTAACGCGAGGCTCCGACGACGAACACTGGACCGAACCGCGCTGGTCGCCCGACGGCGGCCGCATCGCCGCCATCCGATGGATGCGCGGCGGTTTCACGGATCTCGTCGTGCTCGATAGCGTGGGCTCCGTCCTCGCGCGCACCTACACGTCCACAGTGACCGCAACGGGCCAGCGCATCGTTCTCTCGACGCCCAGCTGGTCGCACGACGGACGGTGGATCTTCTTCAGCTCCGATCAATCGGGTGACACGCGCGCGTACCGCGCCGCACTGGGACCATCCGGCTTCACGGAGATACTACCGGCCGCGGCGCCGAGTGGGGGTGTCTTCACCCCGGAACCATCGCCTGACGAGACGCGGCTTGCGGCGGCGGTGTATCGCGCCGACGGCTTTCACATCGCCGTCACTCCGCTGTCTGTCGCGCCCGGCAACGCACCGCCAGCGTTCATGGATTCGGTCGCCCTGAGAGAAGCGCGCCAGCGCTTCGCGCTCGCGCCGGCCACGTCCGACAGCACTGCATCGCACCGGTATACGCCGTGGCGAACACTCGCACCGCGCTCATGGTCCCTTGAAGTGCGCGACAACGACAGCGGTCTGGAGCTCGGTGGCTGGACGACGGGCGTGGACGTGATCGGCCGGCACGCATACGTCGCGGAAATGACGGGC
>JANNOC010000023.1:0-2676 GCA_031398865.1 Gemmatimonadota bacterium
CCTTTGTATTCGACCGAAATCGCGTTGTCCGGAGAACCCGCATCGCATCCGTACACACTGCACGGCAACGCGGTGGTCGCGCAGGCGCTGGAGATATTGCGGCGAACGCTCGACGAGGAATCGGCGCGCGACGTCGAAGACCCGGACGCCGTGCGCGCGGCACTCCGCCGACACTTCGCCATCGAGCGCGACGGCAAGAGCATGCTGGCCTCGGCGATCGACCTGACGGGCGGCGTGATGACCGACGATGACCCGATCGCTTCTGCGCTGTGGCTGCCGCTGTATGAGACGCTGGAGCGCAGCGACTCGGTGTACCGCCGAACCGTGCGCGGCGTTGGCGTGACGCCGAGGCATCTCGCGCAGCAGTGTGCCCGCCTGCTGGGTCCCGACGCGTCATCCGTGCTGCAATGGCTGCGTCGCGCGACGCTCGACAACGGCGTCGCGGCGGAGCTGGTGGACGCGGACGGACGCGCGGTAGGGAACGGGGGCGACGCGGCGCTGTCCGGCTTGTTGGCGTACACGGTCTGGTACGCGGTACACGTCGTCGGCATTCGCCCGTGAGCACGCGGTACATGCTTGTCGTGCAGGAGCCGCCGCGCTAATTTTCTCGGGCGTGCGGGAATAGCTCAGTTGGTAGAGCACAACCTTGCCAAGGTTGGGGTCGCGGGTTCGAGTCCCGTTTCCCGCTCTGATGTGCCGGGGAGTCGCACGCGGGGAGCGGCCAATCGCCGCTCCCGTTGTGTTTGGAAGCGGGGACTTTGGACTTGGGACTGGGGGGGAGGAGCAGCGGAGAGTGCATCACCGCCGGGGTGGCGAAATCGGTAGACGCACGAGACTTAAAATCTTGTGGGGGAAACCCCATGCGGGTTCGATCCCCGCCCCCGGCATCCGCCCCGTTGCGTGACTCCCCCCATCAACGACGGCCCCGACGTTCGAGACGCCCCTCACCCGGCACGCCGGCATCGCGGTGCCGCTCATCTGCGGCGCGATGTATCCGTGCAGTAATCCCGAGCTCGTCGCAGCCGCGAGCGAGGCGGGGGGCATCGGCGTCGTGCAGCCGCTCGCGCTCACCTATGTGCACGGTCACGAGTTTCGCGCGGGCCTCAAGGTCATTCGCGGCATGACGCGGCGACCGATCGGCATGAACGTTCTCACCGAGCAGTCCTCCCGCATCTATCACGAGCGCATGTCGCGCTGGGTGGACGAGGCGCTCGAGGACGGTATCCGCTTCTTCGTGTCGTCGCTGGGCAATCCCCGCTGGATCGTGGACCGGGTACGGCCGGCGGGAGGCGTTGTCTATCACGACGTGACCGAGCGGAAGTGGGCGCTCAAGGCGATCGCGGGTGGCGTGAATGGCTTGATCGCGGTCAACCGCCGAGCGGGCGGACATGCGGGGGCCAGGAGCGCGAAAGAACTGTATGACGAGCTCGCCGATCTTGGACTGCCGCTGATCTGTGCCGGTGGAATCGGCGCCGAGCACGAGTTTGTGGCCGCCCTTCGGCTCGGCTACGCCGGCGTGCAGATGGGAACGCGCTTCATCGCCACGAACGAATGCACGGCGCTTCCCGAGTACAAGGCCGCGATCCTCCGGGCGGGCGAAGACGACATTGTGCACACCGAGCGCATCACCGGCGTGCCGGTGGCGGTCATCCGAACGCCGTACGTCGAGCGCATCGGACTGCGCGCCGGCCCCATCGCGCGCGCGCTGTTGCGCGGGCGCCGAACCAAGCACTGGATGCGCTCCCTGTACGGGCTCCGCTCGCTGTGGGAGCTGAAGCGATCGTCCATTCAGGGCGGCTCCTCGCGCGACTATTGGCAGGCAGGGAAGAGCGTCGCGACAATCCACTCCGTGGAACCAGCTGGCAGCATCATTCGCCGATTCGCCGAGCACGCCGCGAAGGAAGCGCGCGCGACGCGCGGCTGACAGTTCACGTTGGCGCGCCTTCCGCGCGCGCTCTATGTTGCCCGAATGACCGACGTCGTCGCGCTCGCCGCGGAACTGCTCTCGATTCATTCGCCGACCGGCGGCGAAGGAAAGGCGGTGGACTTCGTCGCGCGCTGGTTGCTCGCGCGCGGCTGGAACGTCACCGTGCAGGAAGTGTCCGCGGGTCGCGGGAATGTGTGGGCGTCGCGCGCGGGTCACGGTGTCACACTCTCCACCCATCTCGACACCGTTCCCCCGTTCATTCCGCCAAAACTGCTCGGAGACCGGCTCTCCGGTCGCGGGGCCTGCGATGCGAAAGGCATCGTCGCCGCGATGCTCGCGTCCGCCGACCGCCTCGTCTCGTCAGGTGAGGAGCGTGTTGACCTGCTTCTGGTTGTCGGCGAGGAAAAGGGATCGGACGGGGCACGGGCGGCCAACCACCTGCCGGCCACGAGCCGCTTCCTGATCAACGGCGAGCCGACGGAAAGCCAGCTGGCGAGCGGCGCGAAGGGTTCGCTGCGCGTGACCGTGCGAACGCATGGACGTGAGGCGCATTCCGCCTATCCGCACCTCGGCAGCTCCGCGATTCTCCCGATGCTCGCACTGCTTCCCACGGTGAATGGAATGATACTGCCGGTGGATCCGGTACTTGGAGCGACTACTGTCAACATCGGCACACTGCGCGCAGGCACGGAGGCGAATATCATTCCGGCGGCGGCGGAAGCCGAGCTGATGTTCCGTCTCGTGGGCGA
>JANNOC010000024.1:0-10227 GCA_031398865.1 Gemmatimonadota bacterium
GTCTTGCAGTTCGTGAAATCGCAAGCCGAGATGTCCGTGGTGAAGTTCAGCCGCAAGATACTCGGCTTGATGTACTGTTCGCGAGTCGTCATGTATCGCACTCCGGTCGTATGGTAAGAAGGAAAAACAGGGTGTGCTGGCTGTCGTCAGGCACTGACCAGGGGAAGCATCCGAGCGTTGGCCCGCTCGGGGGTCCGGATCCCCTCGGGGATTCCCTCCGTCACCGTCCTCGGGACACCGGATGGATGGTACCCAAGCTCGTATGCACGCATGTGCGTCATCTTGCAATACAACTGCACGTAGCCCTCGGGGAGGCCGGTGAGGCTTTCCACCGTGGCGGGACAGCCCGCGCACATGCCGTGGAAGCGGCACGTCGCACACGGGTGGTTGGGGGGATACTTCGCCTGCACCTTGTTGCCAAGAACCTCCCACACTTCGTCGAACGACTGGTCGAGCAAATTGCCAACGACACGCCGGGACGTGAGGCAGGTCGTCACGCCACCGAAAACATTGATCGCCAGACCCGTCTTCCCTGCCCCGCAAGTGTACACCGTGTCCCCGACGAAGGTGTCCACCCGCTTGACCGCGTAGGCTTCGAACTCCACGAGGCCCGGATCCATTTTCTTCTGCACCGCCATGCTGGCCCGCGGCGACAGCTGCAGCTGCAGCGGCTGCGCTCCGCCCTTTTCCTGCGGCATGATGTTGTGATCGGTCCGAAACCGCACGCCCCGTGAGTCCGCAAACGCGAGCATCGCGGGGAGTTCATCCGCCGTGATCGTGAGCACCGGACACTTCAACTCCACCGGAATCCCTCGGTCCAGCAGCAGATCCACCGCCCGGTAGCAGCGCTCGTGCGAGCGCGGAATGCCGGTCAGCGTTTCGTAGGTTTCCTTCGTCCAGCCGTACAGGCTGATCGACACGATCTCCGGGCGCCACTCCTTGAAAAAATCGGCCCACCGCTCTCCAATCAGATAGGCATTGGTATTCACATACACGAAGAAGCCGGCGCGCTTGGCCGCCAGATAAATTTCCTTGAAGTTCCGGTGCGTCAGTACCTCGCCGCCCGTAAGCAGCACCGACATCGTGCCCGCCGCCTGCAGTTTGTCGAAGATCCTGAGAGCGCTGTCCAGCGACATCACGTCTTCGCGTTCCGCGCACGGCGCGATGTAGCAGTGCTGGCACTTGAAGTTACACGTCGCGATGATTTCGATTTCCGCCTGCAGCGGAATGCGCTCGCGGCGCGCGCGTTCGATCAGTCGCGAGCGCAATACGTTCCCGGAGATCGCGGGAAAACTGATGCTCACTCGCTCACCTCTCGAGTCACGACCGCATCCAGCTCACCAAGCTGCCCCAGAAAGTCGCCCACGTCGGCATCCGCCTGCTCGCGCTGTACGTCAAATCGCTCCACCATCCGGTCGACCAGTGACGCGCGCGAGGACCACTGCGCGAGCTGAGACCACAGCACCGCCGCTGTGGGAGTCAGCGCGAACATGGGATCCGTGCTGTCGCCACGCAGCGCAACCAGGAGATGCTCCCCCGCGATGAATCGATAAACATGGGACTCACCGCGCAAGTATTCAACTGCCATGGATCGGGAGTGGGCAGCGTTCTCTCAGCAAAATTGACGCCATAGGGCGATCCCCTTGACAACGTTGCACTTCCTGCCTTACGAAACCTTCCCATTCTGCCGCGCCGCAAGCTCGAACGCGGCTGGCGTCGGTTGAAAATGTAATGCGTTGACTGGCACGTGCCGGAGGACTTCTTCGAGCGTGGCCAGATTCTGCTGGACGTCGGCGGGGGTGATCCGCGGCTGGATCAGCCGGACAAACGTCTCCTTCAGCGCACGCTGCGAAGGAATACGCTCCAGGCGGTCCTCCCGATCCTGGAGGAGCAACGAAATAGAGTGGATCGGCGCCGAGCCCGAGGCTGTCCTGGCGAAGCTACCGTGCCACGGGGTTCCCCACGCCGTCGGCACGCCGCCCTCCATGGTAATGATCGTTCGGTCGTCACTGAGAATGAACGCACCGACGCTTTCGGCCAGCTCGGAAATCGTGGATTTCCCGGCGCCGGAGTGTCCCATGAACAAATAGGCGACACCGTCGCGCACGCACGTGCTGGCGTGCAGAAGCAGACCGCCATCCCGTCCCAGCAAGCGACACGTCACGTATTCCGCCCATGGGTACTCCGACGCGAACGCCAACTGGGCATTGCCGGGGCGCGTCGCCTGAACGATGTCACATTGGGAAAAGGCGCGATCGAATCGCATGCGCATCGTCGGGGCGTTGCCGATGCCATTTCGAAAAACAATCTCTTCGCCCCCCGGGAGATTGCGCAGTTCCCATCGATCAACCGCGACCCGAGCCGGAGGCCCCGCGGACGGCTCAGGCACGCCAATTCTCCAGTCAATCGCGCAGTCCACCGGCAGACTCTCGGGCACGACGAACGGGTCATGACTCTCGTGCACGAAAAAGCGCATGGAGGGATCGGAGGAGCTGAAGCCCAGGGTATGATGCGCAAAGCGGAAGGAAACGCGCGGCCAGATGCGGCTCTCGGCAATGCCGTCGGCGGTAGTCTCGTCAGGCATCTCAGATATGACGGGCAGAAGCAGAACGCTGCAGGGCGGAATTCCCGCGTCGCCACAGCAGACGCGGGCCAACGCTCAGCAAGCGGACAATATAGCGCGCCAGCGCGGACCAACCAAAGCGGTGCGTCCATTCGAGTGCGGCAACACCCGTGGCATCATGCACGGCGATCGCCCGCGCAATCGGCGCGTCGCGAATTTCCCAGGGATCCTCGAGATGACACGCGTCCCCGCGCGTCACCACTGATGCGGGGTTCACGCGCACGACGCGGTGCAGAATCGGCCGGCCGCCATGCTCGAAAAGCACCACGCTCGTAAGAACAGGACGTGCCCCACTCGGTCCCAGCAGGATTCGGTCGCCGCCGTGAAACGTCGGTGCCATGCTGTCACCCGTCACGGCCACCCAGACTTCCTCCCCCCGGGCCACCGTTTCACGCACGATGTGCAGGAGCAGCGCGTTGCCGGCCAATGCCGCCAGTGATGGTTGGTTCACGAGCTCCTCCCGTCTCCGTGACGCTCGTGCGGAGGTGCCGGGAACAAGTAATACCGCAGCCCCTTTCCCGCTCGGATTCGGTAGCGTCGCGCGATCGCGCGCCAATTTGTGCGCAGTGGTCGAGGCAGCAGCCACGCACCGAGTGCCCGCAGCGCATCAAGCCGGCCCTGCGCAAGCGCGACATCGCGGAACAAGGGGTGTTGATCGCGACGACCAGGCCCATGGCAGCCGAGGGCACGCAGTGCCGGTAGCTCCCCGCGCGCCGCGCCAACGACCGCGTCGGTCGTGGCAATCGCCCAATGCAGGTAGCCGCTCAACCGCGCTGCGATCGCGGCCCGATGGGCCGCCTCACGCTGGGTCGCCGACAGCGACTGCCACAGCGTCCGAAAATCCACGAACCAGAGGAGCGGGGCGAGTCGATGCTTCGACAGATGCGCCGCGAGATACGCGGGGAGCAGCGGACCACCCTGAACGTCGAGCGCATAGCCCCCAAGCTGCGTTGGCTCCCCTTCCGGCGCCGAGAGCGGCAAGTGCTCGAGCCGCTCGTCCGCGGCGGTGGAGTGCACCTCGATGTAGAAGCGCCCTTCTCGCTCGTCTCGCATGAACGCCTCTTCACCCGGGGCCGTTCCGGCAAACGCGCGCCACCCTCGTTCCACGAGCACTCGACGGGCCACGTCGCGGCTCGCCAGCGGGATGTAGAGATCCAGGTCTCCGGTCGCCCGTACCCAGTACTCGCCGTACAGACGCGCGGCGAGCGGCAAACCCTTGATCACCACCGGGAGGATACCGGCGTGCCGCATCGCCCCGACCGCGTCCGCCAAGAGTGCGAGCTGTCGCTCGCCGTGCGCGTGCAGCGCAACGACGTAGGCACGCCAGCGGTCGCGCACGTCGGGAGGCGCGTCTCGCCGGATGATATCCCCGCTGCGCAGCCACGCGAGCGGCGCGAGCCGTTCGCGAAAGGCAACGTCATACACGACGTTCCACGGCGCGCTGGCCGGCGCATCGCGCTCCGCCGTATTCCCCAGTGCGAGCCGAAGTGCGTGCGCGACCGCCGCGTCATTCTCGCCGCCGACGCGCGCGGAGACGCCCATCGCTACTTGCGGGAGGGCTTGCGCAGCGCGCGCAGGCGGTCCATCACGCCCGGCTTTGCCCCATTCCCGTTCGTCTCCGCCGCGGATGCGTAGTAGTAGTAATAGCCGTAGCCGCCGTAATACTTGCCCCCGCGCATGTCGACATCGTTCAAGACGGCGCCGGCAATCGTCCCATGCACGGCGCGCAGCAGTGCCACCGCGCGGCGCACCGCCTCGCGAGCGGTCGAGCCCATGCGAATGACGAGCACCGTGGCGTCGGCGATCGTGGAGAGCACTGCCGCATCCGTGACGGCAAGCAGCGGGGGCGAATCAATGAGGACCACATCGAACAACTCATTGGCCTGCGCCAGCGCGCCCCGCATCGCGGGTGACCCCAGGAGTTCAGAGGGGTTGGGGGGGAACTGGCCGCTGCCGAGCACCGACAAATTCGGCACTTGCGAGGCACTGACCGCTTGCGCCAGCGTGACGTTCCCGATGATCACGTCCGTCAACCCCGGGGAGCGTGGCACCGAGAACGTCTTGTCCATCACCGCGCGGCGCAGATCCGCATCGATGACCAGCGTGCGCTGTCCTTGTTGCGCGAACGTAATGGCCAGATTGGCGACCGTCGTGGATTTGCCGTCGGCTGGTCCGGGACTGGTGAAGACGATGGTACGCAGATCCCGGTTCGCCTTCGCGAACGCGAGATTGGTGCGCAACGAGCGATACGCTTCCGCTACGGGAGACTTCGGCCGTGCGTGCGCGATGAGGCGCTCGATCGACGGCGCACCCTCCGCGGTCTCGAGCTCGCGAGCATCGATGGCGGGAATGGACCCGAGCACGCTCAGGTCCATGCGTTCCCGAATCTCGTCTGGCGATTTCACGGAATCGTCGAGCCGCTCAAGCAACATCGCGAGCCCCACGCCGAGGAACAGGCCAAGTAAGATGGCCATCATCAGCGCGCGTCTGCGATTGGGCGACACGGCGAATAGCGGAAGGGTCGCCGAATCGATGAGGCGTACCGAGCCCGCGTCAGCGGACTCCGCGATCCGCGCGAGCTGATACTGCTCCTGCAGGCTGTCAAAGATCTTCTGCAGCGTCTCCACTCCGCCCATCAGGCGCGCCTCCTCGGCGGCAAGCGGAGGAAAGCGCTCACCTTCAGCGCGCAGGCGGGAGATGTTGTCCTGATAGCTGGAGATGCGCGAGCGCAACCCCTGCAGGTACACGCGGCTGGAGATCTGCAGGTCACGCTTGGTGAGCACGATCAGGCTGTCGATCGTCTGCACGTCCCGGTTGGCCGACGTCCGGGTTCCTGTCAGTTGTTGGCGCTCCTTCTGCAGCTCGAACCAGCGCGTATACAGCACGGCAATGCTGGAGTTCCTGGACACTGCTTCGGTGCCGACGAGCTTGCGCAACTCCTCGTCGGTGGTGTCGGCCTGAGTAAGCTTCCCGATGAGCGACTCGTACACGCGCTGCTCGACAAGCGCGGCCTGCAGCTGCTCCTCCAGCCGATAGATACGTTCGCCCTGGGCTCCCTGTTCAGCCACGACGCCAGACGTATGATGCCGCTGCCTGAACTGGCTAAGCGAGTCCTGCATGACAGCGAGCATCTTTTCCTGTTCGGCCAACTTCTGCTCGATGAAGAGGCTCTTCCCGCGGGCATTTTCGCGCTGCGCTTCGCGCGAGTACTCCGCGTAGCGCTCCGCCACTGCGTTGGCAATCGCCTTGACGACCTGGGGGTCCGTGCCGGTATACGCAATCTCGACGATGTCGGTCTGTGGAAGGACGCGTGTCGTTATGCCCCCCCGCACCTCGCCTGAGGCGTACATGAGCGGCCCCAGTTCCAGCACGACCGCGCGCTCGCGCAGGTCGGGCCGGCTCGGCACGGTAACCGTGATGCCGCCGCCCGTCACCGACATTCCGTACGGCGCGCGGCCGTAGCGCGTGTTGCCCGCGCTCAGGGTGTAGTCGCGTTCGCCCAGCGAGAGCAGGAATTCGCCCCCCGTGGCGGCCGTATCCACCACAGGCATCTTGTCGCCAAAGATCTGACCGCGCGCCACGTCCGGCGGGTGCGCGACACGCAGTCGCAAGCCGAGGCTCTGGGCGACGCGCTCCGCCACCACTTGGCTCCTGATGACCTGCTGCTCCGAGAGCAGCCGGTCGATGCGGAAATCGTATTGCGGACCGACCTGCATGCCGGCGATCGGCGACTGCCCCTGCTGCACGCGAACCGTCGCGGCCGCGCGGTACAGGCGCGGCTGCTGCATCGTGCGCAGCATCATGAGGGCGACCGTTACGACGAACGCCGCCGCGACGATCCACCAGCGGCGCCGTATCGCGGTGATTGCGTCGCGAAGCGAGTAGCCGGCCTCCCAGCTCTCGTCCTGTTGTTCGCCGCTGCCGAACGATGTTTCGCGCATGGTCCCGGACCGTCAGCGGGTGATGAACGTCAGCAATGTCAACGCAGCGGTTGCGGTGGTCAACAAGAACGAAACCGTTTCGCGCGTGAAGCCGCGCTTGCGCGGGACGACGACGAGATCATTGGAGTACAGCACCACGCGTCCCGCGGCGCTGCCACTCAGCGCGCTCTCCAGATCCACCACGAACGCGCGGCCGTCGCGCACGACACGCGTCCTGCGAAGATCAGCACGCTCCATCGGACCGCCGGCGAGTGTCACGAGCTGGATGAGACTCGTGCCCGGCTCGACGGGATACAGCGCCGGCGCGCGCACGTCGCCGAGCACGGACACCCGGATGAGCGGCTGCACCGACAACTCCGGTGTCGAGAAGCCACGCTCCCGCAACGCGGAGACAAAGCGCTCTTTCACCTGAACCGGATCCAGTCCCGCCACACGGAATTCGCCGAGTCCGGGAATCTGCACGTTGCCATGACTGTCAATGAGGTATTCCCCGCTGAACTCCTTCTCCCGGAACACCACGACTCGAAGCAGGTCGCCCGGGCGCAACGTGCCCACAACGCGCAGCGCTGTATCGGCGCGGACTGTCGGCGCTGTCAGGGGCGCCGTGGCGGAATCCGCCCGGCTCTGCGCGCCGAGCGCGGCAGTGCCACAGACGACCAGTGTCCCGGCAGTCGCCCACCGGACCACAATGCGTCTACGGATATCTGAATGCATACGATCCCATGAACTGTGCCCGCAACAACGTGCGCGCGGGGGCCGGCTCATTATTGATGTTCTGAACACGCGCCGCGTCCACTCGGAAGATGAGGGGAAGCCGCACGGAAAGGAACTGTGCCGACAGATCCGCGAGCAGCGCTTTCTGAACTGCCGGGCGCGACGGGGTCGTACTCGGGAACGGCTCCCCGGCGTGGCCCGATGCCCGTACGGACGGCCGCTGCTGGATTCGCAGTGCCCCGTGCCGCCATGTCGAAACCCCACCAGCCAGCCGAAGTTTCCCGGTCACCCAGACGTCGGCACCCCCGCGCAGCAGATCCGCGCCCGGCCCCAGCTCCGAACCCAGCGGGCGATCGTAGTGCTGGTAGACCTCGGTGTAGAATCCCCGCGAGTACGTGTAACTATCGATCCGGCGGTAATCCGCCAGCAGAGTCGCGGGCCGAAACAGCGGCACGGCCTGCGACAGGCGCACCCACCATCCGAGCTGATCCGGCGTGACGTTCCTGTCCTTCGAGTCAATCTGGACGTCATCAACCAGCAATTCGCCCGTGAGCAGCGTGCCGCCGCGACGCACCCGGGCGGCACCGAACACGGTGAGATTGTCGCGACTATCCTCCCCCACACGCCCCGAGTCGTTCTGCGTGACGACGTACACCATGAGCGGATTCACATACGCGAGATCCAGCGTGCGCGAGCCGCGCGAGAGGAGGGCCGTTTCGCCGAGCGAGAGCTCGATGGCATCACTTGGCCGCCACGTCAGGACGTGACCGACCAGCGTGCGATAGAATCGCTGCGGTGGCGTCCCACTCGGCAATGCGTCACGCAGCGTATCGAGGACGATGTTGTCCAGCACCGCGACCAGCGCGCGGCCTTCGAAGCGCCGCGTCGAAACCGACGCAACTACACGGTCTATCGGGGGACCATGCGCGGAGAGCACGAGCGACTCCTCCCCCTCGCCCAACCACGCTTCTTCGGAGCGGCCGAGTGACAGCACGAACGGGCCGGCTCTGCCGGCGATGTACGCTTCGCTGAAATCCAGCACGCCTGTGGTCCGTCGAAGCGCGCGCGACCGGATGTCCGGATCGTTGCGCGTATGGCTCTTCGCGAACGCGTCCACGACGCCGACCACGCGCTCGCCGCCCTCCCACGTGAGGCGGGCGCGCAGTGTGGCGCTGATGGGCGACGTACCGGCGCCCTCCGGGAGCACATCGTTCCAGAGCGGCCGGAAGTCACCCCGTCGGATTCCCGTCACTGCCACGGACACAGTCCCTCCAAGACGAACGCGCTGACGCAGCCCGGGCTTGTCCCCGGAGGCGAGCACTGCCGCGGCGAGATCGGGGGCCACTGCGATGAGCGTATCCGGAAGTGGCGGCTCACCGAGATCGCGTGGCGGCGGAATGGGGACGTCGTCGGCCCGTCGGAGGGCCGCCTCGCGATCAATGCCAAAGCGCGCGATGAGCTCCTCGAGAATCATGCCCGCGCAGGCCGAATCGCGGATAGCTCGCTCGATGGACTGAACCACCGCGCCGACAACGTACGGCCGATGCGGTGACACCCGGCCCGCGGGGCAGCCCTGACGGTCGAGGGCCTGTAGCTGCTCGTATGCGGGATCGCGCCCCGGCAGCGTCACCAGGGCGTGCTGCGCCCGCGCGGATGCGGGGGCCAGCGCCAGCAGGAGCCCGGCGAGCGGAATCGTGCCGGTCGCCGCTCTCAACGCCGCGCCGGCTCGCGCGCCGGCGGCGTTGGGGAAGCGATGGCGCGAATGGCGAGAGGCGGCGCCGAATACGCGGACAGAGCCACGATACGCGCGCGACTCCGCGTGGTCCGCGCCGTCGCGTTGCGCGAGTCAACGACGACGATGGCGTGATCCACGATCTGCTGATAGTCAATGCTCGAGTGATCGG
Source organism: Gemmatimonadota bacterium (assembly GCA_031398865.1). Taxonomy (GTDB): domain Bacteria; phylum Gemmatimonadota; class Gemmatimonadetes; order Gemmatimonadales; family Gemmatimonadaceae; genus JANNOC01. The sequence continues at coordinate 9,183 of JANNOC010000024.1, forward strand.
TGACGATCACGACCGCGTCCGCCCGCTCCAGTTCCGCATCCGTGAGAGCGACACCGCGAGACTCGTGGCCGTCCTCGCGGAAGCTGGCCACATACGGATCGTGGTACACCACCTCCGCGCCCGAGCCCTCCAGCAGTCGCATCACATCCAGCGCCGGACTTTCACGCATGTCGTCAATGTCCTTCTTGTACGCGACACCGATGACCAGCACACGACTCCCCTTCACTGCCTTGCGATCCTCGTTGAGCGCGCGAGCCACCTTGTCGGCCACGAGCGCGGGCATCTCGCTGTTGATCTCGCTGGCGAGGTCGATGAAGCGCGTCTTGTAGTTGAGGCTCCGCATCTTCCACGCGAGGTAGTGCGGATCGAGCGGTATGCAATGGCCGCCAATGCCCGGCCCGGGAGTGAATTTCATGAAGCCGAATGGCTTGGTCGCCGCGGCGTCAATGACCTCCCACACATTCACCCCCAGCTTGTCGCACACGATCGCCATCTCGTTGACGAGCCCGATGTTCACGGAGCGAAACGTGTTCTCGAGCAGTTTCACGAGCTCCGCGGCCTCCGTGGTGCTGACGGGGACGACGGTGTCGATGCACGCGGCATACAGCGCCGTGGCGACGTCCGTGCACGCGGCGGTAATGCCGCCGACGACCTTGGGCGTATTTTTCGTATGCCACACCGGATTGCCGGGATCAACCCGCTCGGGACTGAACGCCAGAAACACATCGACGCCGACCGTCTATCCCTGCGCCTCGATGCGCGGCTGCATGACTTCCCGTGTGGTGCCGGGATACGTCGTGCTCTCCAGCACCACCAGGAGCCCCGGATGACAATTGCGGGCGATGGCTTCGGTGGCCGTCTGCACGTAGCTCATGTCCGGATCGCGCGTCTTCCCCAGCGGCGTCGGGACGGCAATGGATACCGCGTCGCACTCGCGCAGCCGCGCTTCGTCGAACGTGGCCTCGAACTGTCCGTTCGCTACGATCCGCACGATGTCCGCGCTTTTCACATCCTGAATGTGCGACGTGCCCGCCATGAGATCGCG
>JANNOC010000173.1:0-1901 GCA_031398865.1 Gemmatimonadota bacterium
AAGGGCAAGATCCAGCTTCTCGACGCGCGCGACGTGTGGACCGCGGGCGGCAGTGAGGATAACAAGCGCAGCCTCGGCGACAAGCGGCGGCACATCACCGGAGGTCAGATCGCCGAGATCGTGAAGCTCTACGGCCGTCAGACCGACGGCCAGACCTCGAAGATCTTCGACAACGCCGACTTCGGCTACACGCGCGTCACCGTCGAGCGGCCGCTTCGCTTGCGTTACCAGATGACGTCCGGAGGTAAGTCCCGCTTTCTCGCGGAGTTCCCGGACCTGGTCGACGACGTGAAGGCAATCGACAAAACGCTCGGTCGCGAGCCGCAGCGCGACTGGAATAAAGTGTGGAGCCGCATCGAGGAACTGCTCCACGGTCTCAAATCTGGTTGGAAGGCGACCGAGCAGAAGCTGTTTCGCAGCGTTTTCACGCAGAAGGACCCTGGCGCAGAACCGGTCGCCAAGGGCGGGCGTGACAAGGCCCATGAGCCCGACCCGGACCTGCGCGACATCGAGAACGTGCCGCTCAAGGACGACATCGACGCCTACTTCGAGCGCGAGGTTCGCCCCCCACGTCCCGGACGCCTGGATGGACCGCGGCAAGGACAAGGTGGGCTACGAGATCAACTTCAACCGCCACTTCTACAAGTACACGCCGCCGCGACCGCTGGAGGAGATTGACGCGGATCTGAAGCGGGCGGAAGACGAGATCCTGAGGTTGCTGAACGAGGTGACACGTTGAACCGATCGCCGGGGGAGCAATGGTCGACGAAACGAGTGCGCTTCGTAACCCACCGTGGGCTTACAGAGCAGCAGCAGCAGGTTCTGTCACAGGCGTCGCAGGTCACATTTCTGCCGATGGAGGCGATCGGCGAGCACGGCCAACTGGACCTGTCCGGTGTGCGTTACATCGAAGACGTGCGGGCTGGGTACACGCAGTTTTTCGATGGCGATGTGCTGGTCGCGAAGATCACACCGTGCTTTGAGAACGGGAAGGGAGCCGTAGTCAGTGGTGCTCTCGGCGGTGTCGGCTTTGGCACCACCGAGCTCCACGTCCTCAGGCCTGCCTCTAATCTGGACGGTCGGTTCCTGTATTTCACAACCGCGAGCCTGCCTTTCCGACGACTCGGCGAAGCATGCATGACCGGCGCGGCCGGCCAAAAGCATGTTCCTGAGGACTTCGTACGCGACTTCAGAATCTCGGTTCCTTCGCTCACACAACAACGCGCGATCGCCGACTATCTCGACCAGGAGAGAGCGCGGCTGGATGCGCTGGTGGCGGCGAAGGAGCGGGTGCTCGGGCTGTTGGCCGAGAAACGCCGGGCACTTATCACACGCGCCGTCACGCGCGGCCTCGACGATGGCGCTCCATTGAAAAACACCGGTGTCGAGTGGCTTCCCCAAGTGCCGCGTCATTGGACATCGACCAAGATCAGCCGGCTCTTCCGACCAGCAAAGCGCCTGGGATTTCCAGACCTGACGGTCTTATCTGTCTACCGTGAATACGGCGTAATCGAGAGAGCTTCCCGGGACGACAATGCCAATCGCGTGCCTGACGACCTGGAGAAGTATCAGCTCGTGGAGGTTGGCGATCTCGTCATCAACAAGATGAAGGCGTGGCAGGGGTCACTCGGCATAGCAGGTCTGCACGGCATAACGAGTCCTGACTACGTTGTGTTTCGTCCATCGCATCGGGAGGATCCGCGCTTCCTTCACTTCTTGCTGAGGAACCACCGGTTGACAACTGTCTACCTGTCCATGTCCAACGGCATTCGGACAAGTCAGTGGCGGCTCGAACCTGACCGCTTTGGAGGTCTTGGGGTTTTCTTACCGCCTCTCCCAGAACAGCGTGCGATTGTCGCGCATATCGAAGCCGAATCGGCGAAGCTCGATGCCCTTCGCTT
>JANNOC010000026.1:0-16195 GCA_031398865.1 Gemmatimonadota bacterium
CCCCGTCATGCTGCATCGCGTCCTCGTCGGCTCCATGGAGCGTTTCGTCGGCGGACTGATCGAACACTATGCGGGCGCCTTTCCGATGTGGCTCGCGCCCGAACAGGTCCGTGTGCTGCCGATTACCGACGACCAGGCAGCTGCCGCGCGGACCGTGACGGAGCAGTTGCGCGCGGCCGGTATTCGCGCACACCTGGACGCGCGCTCGGAAACGCTCAAGTATCGCATCGCGGAGGGCGCGCGCATGAAGACGCCGTACATGCTCGTGCTCGGGCGACGCGAGGTCGAGGACGGAACGGTGGCGGTGAACGTGCGCGGTGCGGGCAAGGAACAGAAGCCGCGACCCGTTGCGCTGGATGCCCTGATCGCGCGGCTGCGGCAGGAGATCGGCACGCGTGCGCTGGGGCTCACGGCGGCGGAGGAGAGCTAGCGCGCCAGCCTGCCGCGACGGGAGCACGATAATCAGGTACCCGTCTGCGTCCCCCCAACGAGGGTGAGGCGCACGTCCAACCCCTCGCGCGGCGCGTCGACCGCCAGCGTTCGGAGCGCCTGCACGACTTCGCTTCCGAAGATGCGTCCCGCCCCTCGCTCGATCTCCTCGAATGCGCTCCAGGGCGGGAGTGCGGCGCGCGTCGGCGTCGGAGTTTGCAACGTCTCGAACGCGTCGGCGACCGCCAGCACCTTGGCGCTCAGCGACATGCGAATCTGGTCCACCGGCCAATCGTCCCCCACCTGCGAATGATATCGGCCGTATTCCTTGGCGACTTCCATCGCGGTGCGCATCGAGCCGGCGAACGGCAATTCCGAGAGCTGGCCCGGGAACCGCGCCAATAGCCGCGCGAGCCGAGGATCGTGCGCGTCCAGCTCGTGCAGCAGCGCGGCGACACGCAGATCTTCCTGCGCGCCGCGATCCATGCCCAACTGCGCGCCCAGCGCCACCGCCCGCTCCGCGACGCGATGGCTGTGGCCGAGCTGCTTCTCGCTCGACTCCATGTGGAAGGCCAACAAATCGAGCATCGCAATGTTGCTGGACTTGAGGTCATCCAGCCGATTCTGGCGGTCCTGAGCGAGTGAGCCCACGACGAAGCCGGTCAGAACGAGGAATCCGCCCCACGGGACGATCGTGAGCAGCGCCCCGCCGTTGCCGGGCGGCCCGTCGATGCCGGCGGCGGCGTGCAGAAAAATGACCAGCGCCACAATGAAGATCGCCGCCAGCACGGCCGGGTTGCGCCCCAGAAAAAAGCCGGCGGCGATGACCGGCAAGTAGTAGAAGCTGAGGAACGCCAACTGCTGCTCGACGAAGAAATGCACGAGCAGCATCGTGGCGGCGAGCAGCACCACAAGAATCCGTTCGAAATTGCGGAAGAGAAACCACTTCGTGCGATCCAGCGCCGGAGAGGAGAGCAGCATGAGATTTCTCAACGGAAGGAGACGCGACGGACGTCACACGGCGTTGGGAGACGCGGCGCGCGAACGCGCGTCGCCCACACGAGAAATTGCGCGCGGGGAGCGTCCGCCGCCACCGTCGGCGTTGAAGGCAGTTCCGCCGCCGTGTACTATTGGTGGAAGTTCCAGGCAGAGCCGGCCCTCCCTTCGGACCTCGATCTCCATGTCGGACAGTTCCCGTCAGCCAGTCATCGTCGCGGCGGCACGTACGCCGATCGGCAAGTTTCTCGGCAGCCTGTCGTCGCTCTCCGCGCCCGCGCTCGGCGCGGTGGCGATTCGCGCGGCACTCGCTCGATCCGGTGTGCCCGCGAGCGAGATTCAGGACGTCATCATGGGGAACGTCCTGCAGGGCGGCGTTGGTCAGGCGCCGGCGCGTCAGGCCGCGCTCGCGGCGGGCATTCCCGCGACGGTGTCGGCGGTGACCATCAACAAGGTGTGCGGCTCCGGGTTGAAGGCGGTGATGCTCGCGGCGCAGGCGATCAAGGCCGGCGACGCGCAGGTGATCATGGCCGGCGGCCAGGAATCCATGTCGCAGGCGCCGTTCTACGTGTACGGGATGCGCGGCGGGGTGAAGCTCGGGGACCAGACGCTGGTGGATGGGATGATCAAGGACGGGCTGTGGTGCGCCTCCTGCGACGTGCACATGGGCGGTCACGCGGAGCACACGGCTCGAAAAGCCAAAGTCACGCGGCAGATGCAGGACGAGTTTTCCGCGGCCTCGCATCGCAAGGCCGTCGCCGCCACGGAGAGCGGGACATTCGCCGCGGAAATCGCTCCCGTCGAGATTCCCGGCAAGAAAGGCTCGACGACGGTGAGTGTCGATGAAGGGCCGCGAAAGGATACGACCGTCGAGACGCTCACCAAGCTGCGCCCGGCGTTTGCGGGTGACGCACCGAAGGGGATGACCGCCGACCAGTTGAGTGTGACGGCTGGCAACGCGTCCAGCCTCAACGATGGCGGGTCCGCGATCGTGGTGGTGTCGGAAGCCTATGCCACAGCCCACGGCATTCCCATCCTGGCGCGCATCACCGGCTACGCCACGGGCGGCACGGAACCTAACGAGCTCTTTTTCGCGCCGGTGTTGGCGGTGCGCAACCTCATGAAGAAAACGGGAACGGCGATCGGCGACTTCGATCTGATCGAGGCGAACGAGGCGTTTGCCGCGCAGGCGCTGGCGGACGGCGCGGAGCTGGCGTGGGATTGGGACCGCGTAAACGTGCACGGCGGGGCGATCGCGCTCGGGCATCCGATCGGCGCCAGCGGCGCGCGCGTGCTGACCACCTTGCTGTACGCGATGCAGGAACGCGACGCGGCGACCGGGCTGGCGACGTTGTGCCTCGGTGGCGGCGATGCCGTGGCGCTGAGCGTAGAGCGGGCCGCGTGAGGCCTCTTCGCCGTCGTCGCCGCGTGTTGCACTCGGGCGCGTCAGCGCCCCGTTGATCGTGCGCAAGGCGTTCTACACGGCGCGCGACACGTTGCGAGCGCCGTGGAGGCTGCTGCTCTTTGCGGCGGCCAGTGTCCTGGCGACTGTGGTCGCGCTGGGCGCCGCGACGCTGCTCTCGGGACGCAGTCCGGAGTCGGCGGGGCTCCTGGCCACCAGCGTCGCGCTGTGCGTCGCATTGCTCGCATCGCACGCGCTCATGGTGCGCGTGGTGGACCGCGCGCAGTGGAGCTCCGTCGGGCTGCACGCCGACGCGGCCCGTGGATCCGTGCTCGTCCGCGGCGCGGTGGCAGGCGCGCTCGCCATCGGTGCGCCGACGCTGCTGCTCCTCGCGGTCGGATGGTTGCGGTTCGACCCCGCCGCCGATGGCCCGTGGTTCGCCGCGGCAGCACAACTCGCGCTCGTGCTGCTGCCCGCCGCGCTGTGGGAAGAATTGTTTCTGCGCGGCTATGTGCTCAGCGTGCTGCGCGACGCCTGGGGTGGTGCGTGGGCGGTATCGGTGACCAGCATCGTGTTCGGGCTGCTGCATGTGCGCAATCCGGAAATGACGTCGCGCGCCATCCTGCTGGTCATCCTCGCGGGAGGGTTTCTGGGAATCATCCGGCTTGCGACGGGAAGTTTGTACGCCGCGTGGATCGCTCACTTCGCGTGGAACTGGGTCATGGCGGCGCTGTTTCACGTCCCCGTCAGTGGCTTTGCAATGGCGACCCCCGACTATCGATTGAGCGACAGCGGGCCGGATTGGGCGACCGGCGGTGCGTGGGGGCCGGAAGGTGGCGTTGCTGCCGGCGCGGGGATGCTGCTTGCGATCGCGCTGTATACCTGGCCGCGGCGTCCCGTGATGGCCGAGAGCCTCATTGCGCGCGATCCCCTCGACGCGAGGACTCCTGAGCATGAGTGAACGCATCGCCGTCGTGGGCGCTGGGCAGATGGGCAACGGCATCGCGCACGTGTTTGCGCAGTCCGGATTTCCCGTGACCATGATCGACGTGAGCACGGACGCGCTGGCGCGCGGGCGAGCGACGGTCGAGAAAAATCTCGAGCGTCAAGTGAAGAAGGGAACGCTGGACACGGCGGCTCGTGACGCAACGCTTGGCCGGCTTGAAACGCACACCGACCTCGCGGCGGCGGGCGATGCCGCGCTGATCGTCGAAGCCGCGACGGAAAACGCGGAGCTGAAGTTCAGGATATTCGCCGACTTGGACCGCCTGGCCGGCCCAAACGCGATCCTGGCGTCGAACACCAGCTCGATCTCGATCACCGAGATCGCGGGACGCACGGCGCGCCCCGAGCGGGTGGTCGGCATGCACTTCATGAATCCGGTGCCCGTCATGCAGCTCGTCGAGATCATCCGGGGACTGGCGACGTCCGATGCGACCACCGCGACGGTCATCGATCTGAGTAAACGATTGGGCAAAACGCCCGTGGAGGTGAACGATTTCCCGGGCTTTGTTTCCAACCGCGTGCTGATGCCCATGATCAACGAGGCCGTGTACTGCGTCATGGAGGGCGTGGCAGAGCCGGAGGCGATCGACACCGTCATGAAACTCGGCATGAATCACCCCATGGGACCGCTCGCGCTCGCCGATCTCATCGGACTCGACACCTGCGTCGCGATTCTCGAAGTGCTGCAACGTGGATTGGGCGATCCCAAGTACCGTCCCTGTCCGCTCCTGCGAAAATACGTCGCCGCCGGCTGGCTCGGCCGCAAGAGCGGCCGCGGCTTCTACCGCTATTCGTGACGCGACGATGCTGACCGGCCTCACTCCCCTCACGGAGGAACAACGCGAGATTCAGCGGCTGGCGAGAGAATTCGCGGTAGCGGAGATCGCGCCCCATGCGGAGGCGTGGGATCGCGACGCCTTCTTCGACCGATCGCTCGTTGACAAGCTGGGCGCGCTCGGTTTTCTCGGGATGCTCGTTCCCGAAGCGTACGATGGTCTCGGTCTCGACACGCTCACCTATCTCATCGCCCTCGAAGAAATCGCGACAGTGGACGCATCGGCGGCGGTGCTCATGAGCGTGCACAATTCGCTGCCGACGCAGATGCTGTTGCGCTGGGGAACCGATGCGCAGAAGGACCGCTTTCTCAAGCCGATGGCCCGTGGCGAGTTGTTAGGCGCCTTCGCGCTCTCGGAAGCGGAAGCGGGATCGGACTCCGCGGCGCTGAGTACGCAGGCGGAGCGCACTGGGGACGGCTGGGTCCTCAACGGAACGAAAGCGTGGGTGTCGAGCGGGACGCACGCCGACGTGATCCTTGCCATGGCGCGCACGGACTCCACGGGCGCTCGCAAGGGAGCGAAGGGGATCTCCGCGTTTGTCATCACGCCGGATCTGCCCGGCTTCCGCGTCGGCAAGAAGGAGGACAAGATGGGGCTGCGCGCGTCGCCAACGGTGCAGCTGATCTTCGACAACATGCAGGTTCCGGCGGATCGCATGCTCGGAGAGACGGGGGGTGGCTTCGGGTATGCGATGCAATCGCTGGACAACGGGCGCCTTGGAATCGCAGCGCAGGCGATTGGCATTGCCCGTGCGGCACTGGAGGCGGCCACGGCGTACGCGGGAGAGCGCAAGCAGTTCGGCGCGCCGATAAGGAAGTTCCAGGCGATTCAGTTCAAGCTCGCGGAGATGGCCATGCGCGTGAGCGCGTCGCGCGCGTTGTTGCACGCGGCGGCCGCGGCGAAGGATCGCGGAGAGTCGGTGACGACCCATGCCGCGATGAGCAAGCTGCTGGCGAGCGAAACGGCGATGTGGGTGACGACCCAGGCCGTGCAGATATTCGGCGGCTATGGATACGTGAAGGACTACCCGGTCGAGCGGTACTTTCGCGACGCGAAAGGAACCGAGATCTACGAAGGCACGAGCGAGATTCAGAAGATCGTGATCGCGCGCGGATTGTACCACTAGACCCACAGCCACCAGCCAACAACCGTCCTCATGCAACTCTTCGAAACAATCGCCGCGATGGGCCACGAGCAGGTGGTCATCTGCCATGACAAGTCCAGCGGATACCGCGGGATCATCGCAATTCACGACACAACGCTCGGCCCCGCGCTTGGCGGCTGTCGCTTCTGGAATTACGCGACCGACGAGGACGCGCTGGTGGATGCGCTACGTCTCAGCCGCGGGATGACGTACAAGAACGCGGTCGCGGGGCTGAACCTCGGCGGCGGGAAGTCGGTCATCATGGGGGATAACAAGACGCTCAACCGCGAGATGCTGTTCCGCGCGCACGGGCGCTTCGTGGACACCCTGAGCGGACGGTACATCACGGCCGAGGACGTGGGGACGAGTCCGACGGACATGGATTTCGTGCAGATGGAGACCGACTACGTGGCGGGACTCGCCGGTCAATCCGGTGACCCGTCTCCGGTGACGGCGCACGGCGTGTTTCGCGCCATCCAGGCCTCCGCGAAATACCGCTGGGGATCCGACGACCTGCAGACCCTCACGATCGCAATTCAGGGATGCGGGCACGTGGGCTACTATCTCGCCAAGGAGCTGCACGAGGCCGGTGCACAGCTCGTCGTCAGCGACATCGACGCCGCCAAGATCAAAATGGTGGTGGACGAGACCGGGGCGACGGTGGTGAGTCCGGAGGCGATTTACGCCGTCAAGGCCGAGATCTTCGCCCCGTGCGCGCTCGGCGGCATCATCAACGACATGACTCTGCCACAACTGCGCTGTGAGATCGTCGCGGGCGGCGCCAACAATCAATTGCTGGAAGAGCGGCACGGCGACGAGCTGGAAGCGCGCGGCATGCTGTACGCCCCCGATTACGTCGCAAATGCCGGTGGCGTGATCAACGTGTACGGCGAACTGGCGGGATGGGATGCGCAACGGTCGCTGCGCAAGGCCGACGAGATCTACGCGACGGTGCTCGGCGTCTTCGAGATCGCGAAACAGGACGGGATTCCGACGTATCGCGCGGCGGACCGTCTCGCCGAACGGCGGCTGAATGCCGCGAGCTCGATGGTGAAGACGTGGCCGCAGTGGCCGCGAAAATCGGGCGCGGGCGCCTCGTGATGGCGGTGGAGCGCAAGGAACGCATCCCGATCGCGTCCGACCACGCCGGGTACGAGCTGAAGGAGCGCTTGGAGCGCGAGCTCGAGTCCATGGGCTTCGAGGTTGAGGACCTGGGAACGCACAGTCCGAGCTCGAGCGACTATCCGGACTATGCGCATCCGCTCGCGCGCGAAGTGTCTTCGGGGGATGTGCACCGCGGCGTACTGCTGTGCGGCACGGGGTTGGGGATGTCGTATGTCGCGAACCGATACCCGGGTGTGCGTGCCGCGGTCGCCTGGTCGCCGGAGATCGCCGAACTCGCGCGGAAGCATAACGACGCCAACGTGCTGGTGTTGCCGGCGCGCTTCGTGTCGGAAGAAGACGCCGTTCGGATTCTGCACACGTGGCTCGAGACGCGATTCGAAGGCGGGCGTCATACGGCGCGAGTCGGGAAGATCGAACGGGATGACGAGCCATGAGCTGGACCGACTGGGACCGCTGCCCTCCGAGCGCGACGCTGCGCGACTGTGATGCGGAGATCGCCGCCGCGATCGAGCAGGAGATCCAGCGACAGGAAACCAGCCTCGAACTGATTGCCAGCGAGAACTTCGTCTCGCCGGCGGTCATGGAGGCGATGGGTACGCCGTTGACGAACAAGTACGCCGAGGGCTATCCGGGGCGACGGTATTACGGCGGCTGCGAGTACGTGGACATCGTGGAGCAACTCGCGATCGACCGGGCGAAGCAACTGTTCGGCGCCGAGCACGCGAACGTGCAGCCACACTCGGGCGCGCAGGCCAACGCCGCGGTGTTTTTCACCTTTCTCGAGCCGGGCGACACGTTTCTCGGCATGGATCTGTCCAATGGCGGCCACCTCACGCATGGGTCACCGGTGAACTTTTCCGGCAAGCTGTATCGCGCGATCTCGTACGGCGTGGACGCGAACGGACTGCTGGATTACGACCGCATGCGTGCACTGGCGCGCGAGCATCGTCCGCGCATGATCATCGCGGGCTACAGTGCGTACTCTCGCGTGCTCGATTTCGAAGCCTTTGCCGCGACGGCGCGGGAGGTGGGCGCGCGTTTCCTGGTGGACATGGCGCACTTCGCCGGCCTCGTTGCCGCCGGCGTGCATCCGTCACCGGTGCCACACGCCGATGTGGTCACGTCCACGACGCACAAGACGTTGCGCGGTCCGCGCGGCGGGCTCATCCTGTGTACCGCCGAGCACGCCAAGGCGATCGACAAGAGCGTGTTTCCGGGCATGCAGGGTGGTCCGCTCGAACACGTGATTGCCGCGAAGGCCGTCAGCTTTCGCGAGGCCTTGCAGCCGTCGTTCACGGTGTACTGCACGCAAGTTGTCGCGAATGCTCGAGCGTTGGCCGCGGCGTTGATGGAGCGCGGTTACCACGTGGTCTCGGGCGGAACGGACAATCACCTGATGCTGCTCGACCTGCGCAATCGCGCGCGCGGGGGGGCCCTGACGGGGAAAGTGGCGGAGAAGGCGCTGGATCGCGCCGGTATCACTGTGAACAAGAACACGGTGCCCAACGAGACGCAGTCGCCCTTCGTGACGAGCGGCATCCGCATCGGGACACCCGCGGTCACCACGCGCGGAATGAAAGAAGCGGACATGGCGCAGATCGCCGAGCTGGTGGATCGAGTGCTCGGTGCCCCCGAGGATACAGAGGTACTATCGCGCGTGCGCGGGGACGTCAGGGAGCTGGCATCGGCGTTCCCTCTGTATGTTGGCACGCGCGTCGCATCACGCTGACCGCGGGTTGTCCCGGCGCCGACCGCTCTGCATCTTCCGGTCAGTGCTCGCGTTCCCAGTTCGGCGGAGGGCTTCGTTGGAGGAGCAGTGGTGACGGAGTTGATGTTTCGTGACGGCATCATGGATCGCATTCGCGCGCGGGAGCCCCGCTTCCACGAGCATGCGTATCTGTTCGTGCTCGCGTCGCTGGAGTTTTGTCAGACGCGCCTGCCGGAACGCCGCCACATCACGGGCCGCGAGCTCGCGATCGCCTGCCGGGATCTCGCCATCGAGCGCTATGGTGTGATGGCGCGTGTCGTCCTGCAGCACTGGGGCGTTCGCTCCTCCGCGGACATCGGCGACATGGTGTTCACTCTGGTCGAGCTGGGGATGCTTCTCAGCCAACCGAACGACACACGCGACGAGTTTCTCGACGTGTTCGACTTCGACCAGACGTTCGAGCGCGACTATCCGTGGAAGGCCGCAGGCGTCTGAGGGCCAATCGCACAAGTGACGCGGTCGAGCCCTGAATCACGGCGCGCGGCGGCTCCCTGGGTCGCCGCGTCGTGTATGTCCCGATGACAGCCGTCAGAACCCCCGCGGTGAGCGGCACCTTCTATCCGTCGCTGCCGGGCCGATTGCGCGCGGATCTGCGCGACTATCTGAGCTCGCCACGCGTGCCGCGCCGCGCTGCCGGCGTTGTCGCGCCGCATGCGGGCTACATGTACTCCGGAGCGATTGCCGGCGTCGCTTTCTCCGCGGTGGAAGTGCCCGCCACCTGCATCGTGTTGGCGCCGAACCACACTGGTCGTGTCGCCGCGCGTGGCGGCGGCAGCCTGCTCGCGGCGCAACTGTATCGCACACCCCTGGGCGAGATCCAGGTGGACGAACCGTTGGCGCAAGCGATTGTCGAGCGCGCCGCACCGCTCGTTGCCGAGGACGCCATCGCTCACGCGAACGAGCACGCCGTCGAGGTGATCCTGCCGTTTCTCCAGGCGCGCAACGCCGCCGTGCGCATCGTGCCCCTGGTGCTGGCGTGGCCCGACTGGGAACGGACGCGAACGCTCGCGCACGCGATCGCCGCCGCGATCGGCGAGCGAGACGATGTGCTCGTGGTGGCGTCGTCGGACATGAACCACTACGAATCCGCACCGGTCGCTGAGGCCAAGGACACGCTGGCGCTCGAGCGCGTGACGGCGCTGGACGGGGAAGGGCTGCTTGCGATCACGCTGGAACGCCAGATAACGATGTGTGGACGTGTGCCCGCCGCCTGTGCATGCGAGGTCGCGCGCGCGCGCGGCGCGTCTCACGGTGAAGTCGTGGCCTACTCGCACTCGGGGTTCGTGAACGGCGACCACGATCGCGTGGTGGGCTACGCGGCCGTCGTTCTTGGCGCCACGTGACGGGACGGGTGTTCGTGACGAGTGCGGAGGAATCCTCCGCACGGGACGCAGCGGCGATCGCTGCCGGCGTTTCGTCGCGTGTGCTGATGCAGCGCGCCGGCGCTGGAGCGGCCGCGGAAATCCTGCGTCACTTTCCGGACCAACTGGCGCGCGGCGTTGCCGTCTTTGCGGGTACTGGGAACAACGGCGGCGATGCCTGGGCTGTCGCGGGCCGTCTGGCGGCCGCGGGCATCACGGCGCGCGTGCAGGAGATCGGCGCACCCGGCACCGCCGATGCGCTCGCCGAGCGGGAACACGCGCGCCCGCTGGTGAGCCACGACGCGCACCGTGGCGACGAGCTCATGGTTGTTGATGGATTGCTCGGCACTGGCGCGCGCGGCCGCCCTCGCGCCGCGACCGAACGCGCGATTCACGCGATTGCCGCCCTTCGCCAGCGCGGCGCGGTAGTCGCCGCACTGGACGTTCCCAGCGGCGTGGACGCGACGACGGGGGCGGTCACTGGCGCGGCGGTCAGCGCGGATCTCACCCTGACCTTCGGCACACTCAAGCGCGGGCTGCTCGTGGCGCGCGCGCTCGCCGGCGCGATCGAAGTGGTTGATATCGGCTTGGGGTCGCACGCCGATTTGGGCGATGGCGCGGCAAGGCTGGTGGATCGCGCGGATGTTGTCGCGCATGTGCCGCCACTCGCGGCGGACGCGCACAAGGGCGCACGCAAGCACGTCGCCATTATCGGCGGCGCGACTGGCATGGCCGGCGCGCCGATGCTCGCCGCGCGCGGCGCCATGGCGAGCGGCGTCGGAATGCTGCGGTTACTGGTGGCGCCGGAGAGTCTCGTCCCGGTTCAGATCGGCGCGATGGAGGCGACCGCGCGCCCATGGCCCATGGATGCGGCGGCCATCGAGCGAGACATCGGGACGTGGGCCGATTGCGTACTGCTCGGCCCCGGTCTGGGACGCGGTGACGCGTCGCGCACACTGGCGGAGCGCGTGCTCTCGGCATGGCGTGGTCCGGTGGTGCTCGACGCCGATGCTCTCAACATTTTCGAGCACGACACGCAAGCGCTGGCCGATCTCCTTGGCGGCCGGCCGGCGCTCCTGACCCCGCATGCGGCGGAGATGTCCCGTCTGATGGGATGCGAGGTCGCCGACGTACTGGAGCGTCGCTTCGAGATCGGGGCGGAGTTGTCCGCGCGGCTCGGTGCGACGATTCTGCTGAAGGGGGTGCCCACCATCATTTCCGGCCACGGCGAGCGCTGGATCAGTGCCCGCGGGACGCCCGCGCTCGGCACGGCGGGAAGTGGCGACGTACTCGCGGGCATTGCCGCGACGCTGCTGGCGCAGGGCGGCGACGCATTAGTCGCCGGGAGGTGCGCGGCATGGGCGCACGGCCGCGCCGCGGAGATTGCCGGACGCGGCCGGCCCGTGCGGGGCGTCCGGCTCTCGGATGTGCTGGACGCGCTGTCGTATGCCTGGCCAGTCGGAGCGCGGCCGCACCGCGCACCGGTATTCGCGGCGCTTCCCGCGGTTGACGGCCTCCGATGAGCCGACAGCGTGGCATGGGGCGCGAGACACTCATCGTCGCGGCCGTGCTATGCGCTGGCGCGTGTGCTTCTGGCGCCGGGGGCGCTGCTGCCGCAAGCGCGTTAGGCGGCGCGTGGTCTGATCGGGACGACGCCGTGCTGATTGGCGACTATAGCGAAGTGGTGGACGTCGCGGTGGGGGATCGCACTGCGTTCGTGGCAGCCGCCAGCGGACTCGCGTTCTACGATCGCCTCTTCCGGCGCTGGCTTCCGCCGCTGCCCCTGACGACGTCAGATCGCATCACCCTCATCGCGGCGGACCGCGCGTCCAACGGCGTGTGGATCGGGGGACTCGGCAGCATCGCGTATTACGATGTGACGCTCGACCGACCATCGCGCGCGTATGTGCCTGGCCGGGTGGATCTCATTCTGTTCGACCAACGCGACCTGGCGCGCGGTGCGTACGTGCGAAGCGGTGGACGCTGGGCTGTCGTGACCACGACCGGTTTCGTGACGCAGTTGCGGGACGAACGCGAGCTGCCGCCCCCTGGTAGCCGCATCATTCCGCCGACACTACAGCAGCTGTACGACCAGTACCCGTCCCTGCGCGCGTTCAGCGGGCTGCTCGTGCGCAATACGGCGCTCGTCTCGGCGCCGGTGACGTCGGGCAGCCGCGCGCCGGAACGCGAGGAGGTCTGGCTGGGGACGTACGGCAGCGGGGTCTTTCAGGTTGACCCGCTCTTCAATCAGGCGACGCCGCTCCCGTTTGGCATTCGCGGCCGCGAAGCGACGGCGCTTGCCGCGGTGCCGGGAGGCATCTGGGTCGGCGCGGTCGCGGGTGCGGCCTCACACGGCCCGGGCGGTGTCTCGTTCGGCAGTGCCGACCTGCAGCAGTGGAGCTGGCTGGAGCCGGATCGAGTGCCTCTGCTGCGGAGCGCGCGCATCACGGACCTCGCCGTTCGCGGTGCGACGGTGTGGGTCGCCACCGATGGCGGCGTGGGAAGCCTAACGACTCAACAGAACGGCACGGCTCGCGTGTGGTCAGCACTGCACGGTTTGCCGTCGGATCATGCCTTGTCGCTGGCCGCCACGGACGAGGGCGCCTGGGTTGGCACCACCCGCGGGTTGGTGTTGTTGCGCCCGGATCCGACGCGTGCGTCGGATGATGACGTTGGCGAGCGGCACCTCGCGGATATCGCGGTGCGTGCCCTCCTTCGCGCCGCTGGCACACTCTGGATTGGCAGCGATGCCGGACTCTTCGCACTGCGAGAAGGGTCGGACTCGATCGCGAGAGTGTTTCGGCCGACTGGTAGCGCCAGCGACGGGCGACTCCAACGGCCCGTTGTGGCGCTCGCGAGCTTCGATTCGGTTGTGGTCGTCGCGACCGAGAACGATCTTGTCACCGTTCACGTCCGGAGCGGTGCGGTACTGTCGCAATTCGTCCGGCCAGACGTCGCGCGCCTCGAAGGCATCACGGCCATGGCGATAGACGCGAGAACACTCTGGGTCACAGGCCGCCGCGGTCTGCTGGTCGTGGACCGCGCCACCGCGGTCACGCGATTTGCCGGTGGTCTGCCGTTCGCGTCGGTCATGCACGACGTCGCGCTGGACGCACGGTATGCCTGGATCGGTACGAGCGATGGGTTGCTGCGCCTTCGCCGCCGTCCCGACGGCACCCTCCCGTGAGCGAGGGCACCGCGCTCGGCCGCGGCGGCGGCAGTGGGGAAGAATTCGCGGCCATCCGGTCCATGCTTGCGCGCTGGGGCGATCTCGCGCGCGGCGCCGGCGATGACGCGGCGATTCTCGATCTTCCCGCGGGCCAGCAGATTGTCGTGAGCACGGATACGTCAACCGAAAGCGTGCACTTTCGGCGCGGCTGGCTTACCCCGCGGGAGATCGGCGCGCGTGCCACGACCGCGGCGCTGAGCGATCTCGCGGCGATGGCCGCGTCGCCACTCGGCGTACTGGTGGCGATGACGGTTCCATCGGCGTGGCGCAGCGAGCTGCTGGATCTGGCGGACGGAATCGGCGACGCCGCGCGCGTTGCGGGCGCGCGCATTCTTGGCGGCGATACGACGGATGGGCGCGACCTCTCGCTTACCGTAACGGTGCTGGGCGCGGCGACGCGTCCGCTCACGCGCCTGGGCGCGCAGCCCGGCGACCTCCTGTACGTCACAGGCGCGCTAGGCGGGCCGCTGGCGGCGCTGCGCGCATTCGAGCGCGGCGACGTGCCCGACGCGGCGCACCGGGCGCGCTTCGCGCACCCGGTCGCACGTCTCAGCGAGGCGCGCTGGCTCGCCGACCACGGTGCACACGCCGCCGTGGACATTTCGGATGGCTTGCTCGCCGATGCGGAGCATCTCGCGGCGGCGAGTGGTGCGCATCTGGAGATCGAGCTGGAGGCGCTGCCCTTGGTCGTTGGCGTGTCGCGGGAGGACGCAGCCGCGAGCGGCGAGGAGTACGAGCTGCTCGTGGCCGCTCCCGCCCTCGATTGCGCGCGATTCCTGTCGGAGATGGCCGTGCCGCTCACCGCGATCGGGCGCGTTCGTTCGCGAGACGGAGCGTCGGTCCATGTCACTCTGAGAGGCGCGCGCGTTGACCTCCCGCGCGGTTACGATCACTTTGCGTAATGCGAACGCTCGCTGTACTCGTGACACTCCTGTTCGCCACGCCGGTAATTGGGGGAACGGCGATCCTGCTGTCGCTGCTCGGCTTCAAGGATACGCCGGGGTCGTTTCTGGATATGGCGCCGCGGTGGTGGGCGCGCTCTCTCCTCTGGGCGGCGAACGTCCGCGTAGTTCTGCACGGCGCGGAGTGGATGAACGCCGAGGAACCGCATGTCTACATCGCGAACCATGTGAGTTGGTTCGACGTTCTGGCGCTCGCCGCCACGCTGCCGCACTACCGCTTCATCGGCAAAGCCGAGCTGTTTCGCATTCCGCTGTTTGGTCAGGCCTGTCGGGCAACCGGGATGATTCCGATCGAGCGGGACAATCGAAAGTCCGCGTTCGAGTCGTACAAGGTTGCCGCCGAACACATTCGCTCGGGCATCTCGGTGGTCGTGTGTCCTGAGGGCACGCGCGGCCGGCAGTACACCCTGCGCCCTTTCAAGAAAGGGCCGTTCGTGCTTGCCGTCGCCGCGGGAGTACCCATCGTCCCGACGCTGGTGTATGGCACGATCGCGATTCTTCCCCGCGGATCGTTCTGGGCACGCTCCGGTGATGTCCACCTGCACTTTCACGAGCCCGTCGCGGTTGTCGGGCTGGAATATGGCGATCGCGACCAGTTGATGGTGCAGGTCTGGGAGCGGATGGCGGCGACGCTGCGAGATGTCTACGGCATCGAGAGTCCTCACGTTCCCATTTCGCGCGGCGCCCCCATCGCGGGATGACCTCGTCGCCGCACTAGATTTCCGGGCGCGCCCCTTCCCACGCAGTCACGCTGCTTCGCCACACCTCACGACGAGACCATGTCCACGATCATCGATATCAGCGCCCGCGAGATTCTCGACAGTCGCGGCAATCCCACCGTCGAGGCCGACGTCACCCTGGCGAGCGGAGCGACGGGACGGGCCGCTGTGCCGAGTGGCGCATCGACCGGGGAGCATGAGGCGCTGGAGATGCGGGACAACGAGCCTGACCGCTACCTCGGGAAGGGCGTGCGCAAGGCGGTGCGCATCATCGAGGAGAAAATTGCGCCCGCGCTGGCCGGACTGGTGGCCACCGATCAGATGGGGATCGACCGCGTGATGCTGGAATTGGACGGCACGCCCAACAAGGGCAAGCTCGGCGCCAACGCGATTCTCGCGGTCTCGCTCGCGACCGCGCGCGCGGCGGCGGCCGACGTCGGGATGCCGCTGTATCGATACCTCGGCGGGCCACTCGCGCGCACGATGCCGGTGCCGATGATGAACATTCTCAACGGCGGCGCGCACGCCACGAACACCGTCGATTTTCAGGAGTTCATGATCGTGCCCGTCGGTGCGGAGACGTTCGGTGACGCGGTCCGCATGGGCGCGGAAGTGTTCCATTCGCTCAAGAAGGTGTTGGTCAAGCGCAAGCTCGCGACCGGTGTTGGCGACGAAGGTGGGTTCGCCCCCGATCTCAAGAATGACGAGGAAGCGCTGCACGTCATCATCGAAGCGATCGAAGGCGCGGGATTTCAGCCGGGGAAACAGATCGCCCTGGCGCTGGACGTCGCGGCCTCGGAACTGCACAAGGCGGGAACGTACACGTTCAAGAAAAGTGGAGCGGGTACGCGCGATGCGAACGGCATGATCGAGTTGTACCAGAAGTGGCTGGACGAGTATCCGATCGTGTCGATCGAGGATGGGCTCGCGGAAGACGATTGGGCGGGATGGGAGACGCTGACACGCGCGTTAGGCGATCGCGTGCAGCTCGTCGGCGACGATCTGTTCGTGACAAGTACGGAACGGCTGGCGCGCGGCATCGAGAGCGGCGTCGCCAATTCCATTCTCATCAAGGTGAATCAGATCGGGACGCTGACGGAAACGCTGGAGGCCATCGAGATGGCGCGTGCCGCTGGATACCTCTCGGTCATCTCACACCGGTCGGGCGAAACCGAAGACACGTTCATCGCGGACCTCGCCGTGGGCACCGGCGCGGGGC
>JANNOC010000187.1:0-2530 GCA_031398865.1 Gemmatimonadota bacterium
TCTTCTGCATGGCAAGCGCCATGTGCACCGCGTTTGCGGCCGGGTTGTCGAGCCTGACCGGGTCGTTGAAGAAGATCATCATGCCGTCGCCGGCAAAGCGCTCCAGGGTGCCCTCGTGGTCGAGGATCAACTTGCCCATCACGCGGTGATAATCGGCGAGAACGCTCATCACCTCCTCGGGCTCAGACCTTTCGGTAAACGTCGTGAACCCGCGCATATCGAGAAAGGCGACCACCACTTGGCGGCGATGCATTTTCAGCAGGTCTTCACCGCCTCCGTTGACGATGGACTCCGCAACCTGCGGTGCAAAAAAGCTCTTAAGTCGTCCCAGGCGGTCGAGCTGCGCCAGCTGCTCCTGCACGCGTTGCTCGAGCTTCTTGTTCCATTCGGCGAGCTGTGCGGCCTGCGACTGTACCGCGTCGTGCAGCCGTTTTCTTTCGAGACTGGCGCCGACGCGCGCGCGCAGCAACGTTGGATTGAAGGGCTTTGGCAGGTAGTCCTCGGCCCCCAGCTCGATGCAGCGGATCACGCTCTCGATCTCGTCCACGGCCGAAATCATGATCACCGGAATGTGGCGCAACCGGGCGTCGGCACGGATACGCTCGAGCACCTCGTAGCCGTTCAGGCCGGGCATCATGACATCGAGCAAGATCAAGTCAGGCGGGTTGGCTGCCGCCAGTTCTAGAGCCTTGGCGCCATGAGTGGCGACTTTGACCCGGTAGCGGTCCTTGAGCAGCTCGGCAAGCAGGGAAAGGTTGGTTGGTGTGTCGTCTACTGCGAGGATGGTCGCGGCGATCAGGCCTGGAGCGCTCATGACAGTGCTTCTACTCGGCAAATGGAGCGTGTGCTGAACTAACTCATCACGGCTTCTTCAATATGGTTTTCAGCCCCGGCTTGACTTCGACGCTGTCATCAAAATAACCGACCGCGCCGGGCGTCGTTCGCAGGTATTCCATCTGCTGTTCGACTGAAGCGAACTCGCGCGGAGGGCTGCCTTTGCCGATGTAGCGTCGCACCGTCCAATAGGCGATGAACTTGTCATCGTCCTGCGCCAGGATTCGCTCCATGAAAGTTTTTCGCAAGACGTTACCTTTGGCCAGGTTGACCGGAATGATCGGGCGCCCGTCGACTTCGACAACCTTGCCCAGATAAATTTTCTGCAAGGTATCTTCACTCAGCGCGGGAGTGTCCGCATGCGCCAGAACCATAAGCGCACCAGCTGCCGCAACCGGGGCGGAACTGCAAGCACCCAGGGCGATCAGCATAAGGCGGAGCATCAGGTTCATTTTGGCTCGCACGGGCGGTCTCCTAGTACGCCACCGAGTACGAAATCGAAAGCACGTTGAAACTCTTGTTGTGCGCGTTGCCGTCCACTAGAGACGAAGCTAGTCCCACTTTAGTGCGCATCCACTCGAACTTGAGCTTGGACGTCGCAGCGATGCTGTACGACGCCCCCAGCATCGTCGAGTACTGGTCATACACTGAGACTTGGTCAGCGAGCAGGCGATGGAAGTTGGCAGGAACGAACAGCGGAGGCCCCTGGGCCGCGAGCGGCACAGGGGTGCCATTGACCCCTCGATAGACGTCTCGGGTATCCGAGCCGGATAGCAGACGCGCGTAGGTTGCGTAGGGGATCCATTTGTTGAATTGACGTGCCACCGTGAGGTATGCGCTCTTGCTGTCCGGACCGAGCTTGGTATCCGTGATGATGCGTTGACCGTACTCTGCCGTGACCCGCCAATCCCCCGCACGCCAATCCGCGCCGAACGTCAGCACGGTAGCGTCGAACTTGGTCATGAAGCCCGTCGGCACATATAGGTTACCGCCAAATGGTGGCGGTGCGGGAACCGGAGTCGGGGTGTACGTCTCGGGGAATGGCCCCGATCCTTCGGCAGCGACTTTTGCGTAATGGACACCGCCCCGCAGAAACAATGCCCCTGAGCTCTGTGAGAGCACAAGCCCCTTGAAAGTAATCTGCTCCGGGAAATACGGTTGAGGTGCTTCGCTTTGGTAATGAAATCGGTACTTGATATCCGATTTTCCCCAGTACGCATCGAGGTTGATCTCGGCGTTTGCCAGCGTCCATGTCTTGGTAACTGCCACGCCGTCCATATCGTAGACGGGGCTCAGGGAATAGACCTCCACCGGCAGGCGCACTTGGTCGTAAGTGACGCCAACCTCGGCATTCTGAGTATTGATGAAAACCGGCGGACGCACCCGGCCCGCGCGAATCAGCCAATCGTTTTCCGGGCGGAAGCTCACGAAGGCCCAGCGTATCTTCGCCTCAATCCCTTCGTCGCGGGTTCGCGGCGCGCTTGCGACAGCCTGGAACGTGGCACTCCACTGGGGATTGAACTGTGCCTCGGCTTGAATGCCGACCAGAGAATCGGTCTTGAAGGTGCCGCTATTGTCGATGTAGCGCAGGTACTTGAAGTCCTGTTCCGAGCGTGCATAACCGATGGTGCCGAACCCCGTCAACGTGAGGTCCGCCGCGACCACAGCGGCAGATCCGAACGAGCCGAGCACCACC
>JANNOC010000097.1:0-3640 GCA_031398865.1 Gemmatimonadota bacterium
CGCACCAGTGTCGTCTCCGCGAGCACGGCCGGACGCGCGGAGAGGTACGTAGCGCCCGTCGCCGGCGACTGGGATTCGCGCGCCGCTGCGAAATACTTCTTCGGTGAGCCCGCGCGGCGTACCGCCTCACGGGATTCCTCGGCGATCTCGCGATGCGCCCGCGCCCGGCGCCAGATCTGGTCGCGGCGGAAGTCACTACCAAAGTCACGAACGCCGAGACGGCTCGACGGGCTGACTGAAGCAACTTGCTGCACGGGCGCTGGCGACACACCCGCGGCCGCCGCGACAGTGCCGGCCTCGGTGACGAGCTGATAGGCGATCGTGGATGTCTTGGCGGTGCTCGCGTTGTAGCCGCTGATCATGAAGCGGCCGCCATTGGCGAGCTCGTTGCAACCGAGGTCGGCGGCGCCTGGGAGGACGGTGAACGACTGCCCGATCGCCAGCGCGCGCTGAACGGCGACGGCCAACGGATACGTTCGGGTTCCCGTCTCGCCATTCGCGGTGACGGTGATGGTCGCGTTACGCGTCGCGCTGCACGCGAAGCCCGTCGCCGGAATGGTGATGACGATTTCGGTCGCGGTCGCCGACACGATAGTGACGAGCACGCCGTCGATGCGCACGACGTTGGCACCGGGGCCCACGCCGAAGCGAACACCGGTGAGCGTCACGGTGGTGCCGGGCACCAGCACGGCGGCTGAAATGCTGTTGATCTGCGGCGCGTTCGCCGGGTTGGACGGCTGTACGGTCACCTGAACCGAGTCGCGCTTCCCGTCCGACGTCGCGACGATGTACGCGGTGCCGACGCCGACAGCCTGCACCAGGCCGTCCGTGCTGCCGACCGTCGCGACGGCCGTATTGTTGCTGGACCACATGATTGTCTTTCCGACCAGCGTATTGCCGCTCGCATCCTTCGCGATCGCCGAGAGCTGCAGTGTGCCTCCCAAGGTAATGATGAGGGTGGCTGGAGCGATGGCCACGACGGCGACCGGCTTCGGACCGACCGGTCCATCCTTCCCCCCTCCACCACACGCCACGAGCGCGAGCACACCGAACAATGCGGCGATCTTGTTCATTCTGGTCTCTGTGTTAAGACGCGCGATACCGAAATGCACTGGAGCATCCCGGCATCGCGCCAGGTGACTGTCGCGTCGCGGAGGCGATTCCCGCCCACACAATAATACCCGAACTGCCGAAATCGTGCCCATCCGTTTCCGGCACATTCCGGGGCTCGAGTAAGGACGAGTCGGGCGACTCGGAGGATACCCCGCACGGCGCCCTCAATCCCGCGTTGTCGCCACTCTCCGAGGCACAGCGCCGGGACGCCGGGCGGCCGCGGTTCCGCCCCCACCGATCGCCGAAGTTGAGCCGACGACGCGGCCCGCCCACCCCGATTTCGCGTGTTCACCTGCACCCCAGATAACTCGCCCCCGCCGAGTCACTTGCCTGTTGTGTATCACATTCCTGTGCGCGACCCTTCCCCGAGGTGCGCCGCGAAATCGGATAGGGCGCAAATACGCTGACATGTTCGCGACAAACAGACTGTGACAGACACCCCGCGCCATGCGTCTTACGAGCAGGCGAGGAGACCAACAAATGACAGAGACGCACACGGCTCGATGGGAGCAGCTCAACCAGTCGGGCTGCCGGTATCTTGGACTCGGCGACTTCCCTCATGCAGAGGAGTCGTTCAGGGCGGCGCTGGTCGAGGCCGAACCGCTCGGCGCGGACAGCCTGCATCTGGCGACGACGCTGAACAACTTCGGGCAGCTGAAGTACCGCCAGCGCGAATTCGAGCAGGCCGGCGATCTCTTTCGCCGCTCGCTCGCCATCCGCGAACGCGTGCTCGGCGCCGATCACACCGTCGTCCTGCAGAGCATCAACAACCTCTCCGCGCTGT
This sequence comes from Gemmatimonadota bacterium, assembly GCA_031398865.1. Classification (GTDB taxonomy): domain Bacteria; phylum Gemmatimonadota; class Gemmatimonadetes; order Gemmatimonadales; family Gemmatimonadaceae; genus JANNOC01. Next base: position 1,898 of record JANNOC010000097.1, read on the forward strand.
ATGTCGCGAACGGCGACCTGACACAGGCCGAGCCCCTGTTGGAGCGCGCCCTCGCGCTCAGCCAGAACCGACTTGAAGGCGCGCAGAGCGACGTTGCGGTGAATCTCAACAACCTCGCTCGGCTGCATTTCCGACGGAACGACTATCAGAAGGCCGAGCCCCTGCTGCTGCGCCTCCTCGCCCTGAAGCGCAGTCTCGGCCGGGATCATCCCGAGGTCGCCGCCGTGCTCGCGAGTCTGGCCAAACTCCGCCACACGCTCGGGAACTTCGAAGGCGCCGAACGACTGTGGCGCCGAGTGCTTATGATTCGCGAACAGTGCGCCGAGCCTAACGACGCAGCGATCGCGACGGCGCTGGAGAACCTGTCGGAGAGCACCAGCGCGCTTGGACGGGACGACGAATCCCTCTCCCTGCGCGAGCGTGCGCTGCGTCTGCGCGAGCACGCGCTGGGGACGGACCACGCCAGCCTCGCTCCCGCGCGCGCGAAGATCGCGGAGCTGCGCGCCAAACGCGCGCCGGCGGCCGCCCCCGCCAAGGCGGAAGTATTGCTACGTTCACGGAACTGGCCGACCGGGGATTTCGATCGTATTGGTGCACCCCACCCGACGGCAGCGAGCGCACTGTCGTTCCGCACTGCGGAAGAAGACATGGCGGACGATCGGGCGGACTCTCCGCCCGTGGTCGAGCTGACTGCCCTGTCGGTACAGAGCGCGGCGGAGTCAGCCGCGGTGACGGACTCCGCGCACGCGCACGACAGCACGTCCCTCAAGATGCCACTCCCCAAGATCGGAGAGCCGTCGACCGATCCCAAGGATGCGGCGCCGCGGGATCGCACGGTCTGGTGGAGCCCGGACGCGTCACCGGAAGCCATGGCGCGTCAGGCCAACAAGGTGACCAATCCGGCTGGAGCGCTGGTGCCGCCGCCGCTGCCAGCGATGCCATCGGCAGTCGAGGCAGTGGGTGCCGGTCTGCCGTATCACACCGAGCACACGCATCGTTCGTCCCACGCATCACCGTCCTCCTCGCGCGAGATCGAATCGTCGTTGGCGCAGGGGTATGCGGAGATGGGCGACGACGACCAGCGCGAGGCACCTCGCCGCCGCGTGCCGAATATTGCATTCCGGAGTGCGTCGGAGAGTTGGGGGAAGAAGGCCGGCATTGCCAGCGGTGTACTGGCCGCGGCAGCGCTCATCGTCTGGCTGCTGTCTGCGCGAGGCGGCGAGCCGCCGGGTGACACACCGGTTCCCATGGCGTCACAACCCGCGGTCGAGACGGCGCCCGTGCCAGCCACTACCCCACTGGATGTCCAGCAGAGAATCGACTCTCCGACGGACGCCTCGATGAGCGCGCAGACAGTCATCGCGGGGAGGCTCCCTCCGATCATGGCCTCTCCCTCACGTGAGTCGGAAGCGCGTCGCGAGGCGGAGCTGCGCCGAGGAACCGCGCGTGGCGCCGCAGCGGCCGCGGCGACATCTGTGCCCACCGACGACCTCGTCCCGCAGATGAATGTAGGGAATCTCGGCCTCGATCGCGTCACTCGGGCGATAGCCGACAGCTCGCGTGCCAGGAGCGAGGCCGCGGTCAGGGTCGAAGCCAAGGTGCCGACGTTTCCGTCGCCGCGCTGAACTATCGCTACGGCGCTCGAGGAAGGCTGGTCTCCATGTCAGCAACGACATAGGCCATCACCGCCATCGCCGCGACGCACAGCGCGACCTCCCGCGCATCCAGCTTGTCGATCGTGTC
>JANNOC010000266.1:0-2765 GCA_031398865.1 Gemmatimonadota bacterium
CCCGTAGCCGACCACGCGCGCATCCACTTCGTTCTCCAACAATTTGGGCGTCGTTCCCGACGCCACCAGCGCGTGAAAACCGGAAATGGCGCCGCACGCAATGGTGATGAACGCGAAGGGAAACACCTTGCCGGCGAAAACAGGACCGCTGCCGTCCACGAACTGCGTCAACGCCGGCATCTGCAGCGGCGGCAGCACAATGAGAATACCCACGGCGAGCGCGACCACCACGCCGATCTTCACGAACGCGGACAGATAATCGCGCGGCGCCAGCAAGAGCCACACCGGCAGTACGGATGCGGCGAAGCCGTAGCCCATCACCAGGAGAGCGAGCGTCCTGCCATCGAGCGTGAACAGCGGCGCCAACGTCGGCTGCTCGGCGACCCAGCGGCCGGCATATAACGACAGCATCAGCAGAACGACCCCGATGGCGCTGGCCTCGAGCACCCGGTGCGGCCGGATCCACCGGAGATAGATCCCCATGAACATCGCGATGGGAATCGTGAGTCCGATTGTCACCGTGCCCCATGGACTGGCGCGCAACGCGTTCACCACGACGAGCGCCAGCACCGAGATGAGGATGATCATGATGCCGAGCACCGCGACGAGCGCCGTAAATCCGGCGACGGGACCGATCTCCTCCTTCGCCATCTGGCCCAGCGATTTGCCGTTGCGCCTCACCGACGAGGCGAGAATGACGAAATCCTGCACGGCGCCGCCGACAACGACGCCCACGATGATCCACAGCGCGCCGGGCAGGAAGCCGAACTGCGCCGCGAGGGTCGGACCGACCAATGGCCCCGGCCCGGCGATGGCCGCGAAGTGGTGGCCGAACACGATCCAGCGGTTGGTGGGGCAGTAATCCCGTCCATCGTCGAGCCGCACCGCTGGTGTCGGTCGCCGCGCGTCCAGCGCGAAGATCTTTGCGGCGATGATCCGGCTGTAGAACCGGTACCCGACGAGATACGTACACAGCGCCGCGGTCAGAAGCCACGCGGCATTGATTGACTCGCCGCGCGACAACGCGAGGTATCCGAACGCTCCCGCTCCGGCGAGCGCGACCAGAATCCAGAGTGCGATCGAGAGTGGCTTGCGCATGGCTCGAGAAACGTGAGAGGTGCGGACGCCCCCAAACTGTCCAGCAGCGCGACGCCCAGCAACCACGGTATCCGCCGATATGCAACCCTATCCCCGCCCCCCGCTTCCTCCTTAGCTTACCTGCCATTCGCTACCCTGATCCGTGACGCGACCGAATTCTCCGATCTTTCTCGCTCTCTGTTTCGCGGGAGCGTGCGCCTCTCCCCGCACGCCGGCACCCGCGATTCAGGAGACCACGCCGCAGGCAACGCGCCCGCTCGGCTTCACCGCCGCGCAGCGCATCATGGTGCTGCCCGCGCACTTCGTCCGAGGCGGCGACAGCCTCGGGTGGGCCGCGGGAATCGCCGAACCGAAGCAATTCCTCCGCGCGCTCGACGACGAGCTTGCGTTCGCGCTCGGCGAGCGTGGACTCCGCTCGAGCTGGATCTATCCGGCAGAGGTCGCGCGCTCGGCGAAACGTGCCGTCACGATGTCCACCGATCCCTACGCGCTGGCCGCCGACGTGCTGCGTCCCGGGGCCACCGCCAAGCCGATTCTCGATCTTCCCGCGGCATTCGCGTCGCAGGTCCGCAACCTGGTCGCACTGCACGACAATGTGCGCTTGGCGCTGCTTCCCGTGGAGGTGCGCTTCGAGAAAGTGGAGACCGGCGGGCGCGCCCTGCTGCGCCTGGCACTCATCGACGCGAGACTCTCGCGTGTCGTCTGGAGCGGCGACGTCGCCAGCGATTCCGCGCTGCGTTTCTCCCCGGCGCTGTCCGCCAGCATCGCGTCCAAGGTGGCCGATCTCATAGCGGCGCCCTGAGCCTCGGAGCCTTGTCGCACATGACCACCACAGTCACTCTGATCCCCGGCGACGGCATCGGCCCGAGCATTACGGACGCGACCGTCCGCATTCTCGCGGCGTCCGGCGCGGAGCTCGCGTGGGAGCGGCACGTCGCCGGCATGGCGGGCGTGGCGCAGCACGGAGACCCGATGCCCGACGTCACCATTGAGTCCATCAAGAAGACGCGCCTCGCACTGAAAGGCCCGCTGGAGACGCCGGTCGGCGAAGGATTTCGCTCGGTCAACGTCGCGCTGCGCAAGGAATTCGATCTGTACGCGAATGTGCGCCCTGCCTACACGATCGTCCCCGGACGCTTCGACAACGTGGACATCGTCCTGATTCGCGAGAACACCGAGGGGCTGTACATCGGCATCGAGCACTACGTGCGCGTCGGCGACGATCGCAGAGCGGCCGCTGAGTCGCTGGCGGTGATCTCGCGCTTCGGATCGCAGCGGATCGTGCGGTATGCGTTCGAGTACGCGCTGAAGCACGGACGTAAAAAGGTCACGCTGGTGCACAAGGCCAACATCCTCAAGTTCTCGCAGGGACTCTTCCTCGACGTCGGCCGCGAGATCGCCAAGGAGTACGAGGGGCGCGTGCAGTTCGAGGACCGCATCATTGACGCGATGGCGATGCACCTCGTGCTCAATCCCGAACGGTTCGACGTCGTCGTCACGACCAACCTGTTCGGCGACATCCTGTCGGACGAGATTTCCGGACTCGTGGGCGGCCTCGGCCTTGCCCCCGGCGGCAACATCGGCACGACCGCCGCGATCTTCGAAGCGGTGCACGGCACGGCGCCCGACATCGTCGGCAAGGGGATCGCCAACCCGGGCGCCCTGGT
>JANNOC010000283.1:0-6918 GCA_031398865.1 Gemmatimonadota bacterium
TTCTCCGCTGGCCGGTCTCTCTCCGGGCGCGGGCGCGATGGATCTGCAGCCCGTACTTGAAGACGACGCATATCTCCCACAGGCGATGAGCCCTCTGGATGCCGGGTTGTTGGACGAGAGCGTCGCGCCGGATGGACTGGACCCGGCCGTTCTTGCGGGGCTCTCCGATAAGACAGTGATGGGGGCGCCTGTCGACGTTGACCCAGGGACGAGTACACAGGAGAGAGTTCCGGCGGATCGCACCCCCGCGTACTCGCCGCCGGTCGCTCCGCGCCGGCCATCCCGCTCGGTGCTGGCGATGTCCGTGGACACGCTGCGCGATCAGGTTGCCGACGACGATTCCAACTGGGCGCTGCGTCGGCAGTTTGCCGAAGCCATGCTGGAAGCGGGCGATCGCGCTGGTGGTCTGGACGAACTGGAGCTGGCGATGATCGGGTACGAGCGCGCCAACGATCTCGAGAATGCGCGCTCGGTGGCCGACGAGATCATTCGCCTGGACCCGAATTCGGTGCGGCACCATCAGAAACGAGTCGAGTATGCGTTTCGCACCAACGACAAGCCCCGGCTGGCCGAGGCGTATCTGGAGCTCGCGGATGCGCTCTTCCGCTCGGGGCAGCCGGACAAGGCACGCGCGGTGTATCAGCGCGTGCTGGATCTCGCGCCCAGCGATATACGCGCGCAGGCCGCACTGAGCGCGTTCGTGGAGCCAGAGCCGCCCGCGGCGCCCGTGCGGAAGGAGAAAGAGTCGCGCCAGACGACGCAGTCACGCCGGTACACGGCGGAGCTCAAGCCGTCCGCACCTTCCGAGATCCGCACCCGAGCGTCGAAATCCGCGAAGGCAGCACCAGCCGATGACGACTTCGTCGACCTGGGAGACTGGCTGCGCGAGGGCGAGACGCCGAAGTCCACGCGCATGATCGTGCAGGAGGAGGCGCCCTCGGGCGACGAGCAGGCCGACTTCAAGGACATGCTCCGAAAGTTCAAACAGGGCGTTGCGGAAAACGTGGAGGAGGAGGACCACGAGGCACACTACGACCTCGGCGTCGCGTACAAGGAAATGGGATTGCTGGACGAGGCCATCGCCGAGTTTCAGAAAGCGTTGCGCGCGCCGTCGCATCGCGTGCGCTCCTATGAGGCGCTGGGCCAGTGCTTCATGGAGAAGAAACAGTATCAGGTCGCCGCCACGATCCTGCAGCGCGCACTCGGCGAGGAGGCACCGGAGGATCAGCTGGTGGGTGTCCTGTACCTGCTCGGCTACGCCTCCGAAGCGCTGCACCGCGCGTCCGATGCGATGTCCTACTATCAGCGCGTCTTCTCCGTGGACATTCAGTTCCGCGACGTGGCGACCCGGCTGCACGCCCTCGAGAAGGCACCCCGATGAGCGCCACGGCCCGGCCACGCCCCGCGCTTCCCGCGTCGCTCGCGGACATCCAGGCACCGGTGCGGGATCAGCTGGCGAAAGTGCCTGACGAGTTGCGGCGGATCGTCGTCGCCGATTGCCAGCTCATCGCGGACGTGAACGAGCATCTGATGGGGATGAAGGGGAAACTGTTTCGCCCGACGCTCGCGCTCCTCGCCAGCGCCGTGGAGGGACGACCGCATCCCCGCGCGATCACGCTCGCCGCCACCATCGAGTTGATCCATCTCGCCACGCTCGTGCACGATGACGCCGTGGACCATTCGGCGCTGCGCCGCGGGATGCCGACCATCAATTCGATGTTCAGTCATCAGGTCTCGGTCATCATGGGTGACTTCCTGTACTCACGCGCGCTCGCGGAGCTCGTCCGGTTAGGCGACCTTGACGCGCTGCGCGCGCTCACGACGGCGTCCAACGACATGACACTGGGCGAAATGCGACAGCTGGGCGCGGTGGACGCGCTCAGCTTTTCCGAGGACGACTACAACATGCTGATTCGAGCGAAGACCGCGTCTCTTATGGCCGCGGCGTGTGAAGTCGGCGCGCTGTGCGGCGCTGCCCAGCATCGCACGGCCCTCGCGCACTACGGCGAGCTGCTGGGCATGGCGTTTCAGATCACGGACGACCTGCTCGACTACACGTCGGCGCAGGAAGTCACGGGGAAGCCCGCGGGGCTCGATCTGCGCGAGCACAAAGTCACACTCCCGCTCATTGCGTCGCTTCGCGCGATGCGGCCGGGCCAGCGTGCGCGCGTGGAGGAATTGTTCGCGACGGAAATGCCCGACGACGAGATGATTGCGGACGTTGTCGAGATCGTGGCGGAGCTCGGCGGCCTGGAGTATGCAACGCACAAGGGCGAACAGTTCGCGCTGGAAGCCGAAGCCGTGCTCCGCCCACTGCCGGATACGCCGGCCAAGGACGCCTTGACCGACGCCATCGCCTACGTCATGGACCGCCGCTCATGATGGCCATCCAGCGGAATGTCACGCGGCATCGCCCCGGATTCCACCTGATCGTACTGTCCATCGGGTTCATCGTCGGCGGGCTGTTCACGCAGATCGCGCGGCGTTTTCTTCCCGCGGGCGCCGTCAAGGAGTTCCTGACGACGAACGTCGTGCCGTCGCTGGGTCCACTGCAGGTCGATCTCGTCGTTCTCAAATTCGCGCTGGGTCCGATCGCCATTGATTTCCCCGTGCTGGGTTTGCTCGGGGTCGTGCTGGCGTATTTGATCGCACGTTCGCTCTTCTAGGAGGCACCAATGGGCATTGGCAACCTGGGTTTTCCCGAGATCCTGATCATCCTGGTCATTGTGCTCCTGCTGTTCGGAGCGAAGCGCATTCCGGAGATCGCGGGATCCATGGGGAAGGGGATTCGCGAGTTCAAGCGCAGCATGACCGACGTCAACAAGGCGTTGACAGAGCCCGAGCACGAGTCGCTCCCGGGCGAACGACTGCCCGCCGCGCGCGTCGAGGCGCAGACGGACAAGGATGACGATCGTCCAGAGCCGAAGCGGCTGCTGAACTGATCAGGCGCTCGCCCGGCGGCTCCGGGCGGCGATGTCCTTGCGGTTGTCCTCGACGTCCGCGTCCTTGCGCAGATTTTCGAGGAAGACGCGAATGCGCTGCTCGCGCAGGCCACGCGTGAGTTGCTCACGCTGCCCGGATTTCTGCGCTTCCCACGCGGCGCGGTCCGCGGTGACGCGCCGGTCCACGCGCAGCACGAACATTCCGTCGCCCGTTGCCACCGGCGCGCTCACGGCGCCCACGGGCAGGGCGAATGACGCGCCAATTGCTTCGTTGAAGCGGCCGAGGCCCGGCACCGCGCTCACGCGCGTGAACATTGGCGTCTGCACGACGTCGCGTCCCGCGGCGCGTGCCGCGGCCTCCAGCGAGCTCGTCGTCGCGGTTGCCGCGAGCTGATTCGCCGGAGTGCGCAGGCGTTCGATCTTCTTCCTGGCCGCCAGCTCGCGCCGAATCTCCTCCCGCACGAGTGCGAGCTCCGGCACGCCGCCGGGCGTCAGCGAGTCGAGACGCGCGAGGTAATAGGCGTTCTCGGCGTCCAACAGCTCGCTGGACTCGCCAGGACGTGGACCGGTGAATGCCCACGCGCTGACGCTCGGCACGTACGCGCCATTGAGCGTCATGGGCTCGCCCTCGATCACGGCAGCCTGCTGGATCGGCAGGCCGAGGATTTTCGCTGCGCTGTCGAATTTCGCCGCCGCTTCCTGCGACGCGGCGAGCGTCGCGAGCGAGTCCGCGCGCCGGTCCGTGATGACCGCCGAGGAATCGGATTGCTGAATACGGAGCATGATGTGACGCAGCGACAGCGTGTCGCCTTGCCGCGAGTCGAGCTTGATGATGTGATACCCGAACTGCGTCAGCACGGGCGCGGACACCTCACCAGGCTTGAGCGCGAATGCCACGCGCTCGAACTCGGGAACCAGCCCCTGCCCGCGAACGTACTTGCCGAGCGATCCACCGTTGACGGCGCTCGCCGTATCCGCGGATTCCCGCGTGGCCACCGAATCAAACGTCGTGCCGCCGCCCTTCATGATCTCGGCGCGCAACGCGCCGATTCGCGTCCGCACGATTGCGCTGTCGGCGGGGCTCACGATGCGTGGGATCTGCACCACCGAGACGACCGCACGGCCGGGACGCTCGAGCTCCGTCTTGTGCGCCTCGTAGTACTGCGCGACGTCTGCATCGCTCACCGTCACCGCACTATCGGGCAGCGTCTCGGGGCGCCATGCCACAAAGGTGACCTGTGCCGAATCGTAGGCGTCCTGCCATACGCTCCAGAGCCGCGAATCCGACACGAACACGTCACTCGCGATCTGTTCAAAAAGTTTGCGTCGCGGCAATTCGGAGCGATAGTAACCTTCCAATCCCACCAGCATGCCCTGCTGCCTGGCCGCCGGGCTGCGCAGGAAGCGCTGATATTTCTCGATGTCGAACTGTCCATCGGTCTGCAGCTCGGAACTCTGTTGCAGTTGTGGAGGCGGGGACGTCAGCGCCGCCCGCCGAATTTCGTCATCGGTGACCGAGATTCCGCGTTTCCCGAACTCCTGCGTCAGCAGCGCTTCGCTCACGAGCTGGTCGAACGCTTCGTTGGCGAGTCGTTCGCGCTCGTCGAGAGTGAGTCCGCGGCCGAGCTGCTCGGTGCGCGCCGACTCCAGCTGATTGGTGGCGTTGACCCAGGTCGTGTACAGAATATCCTGGCCATTCACCGACGCGACGGCGGTGGTCGGTGTGACGGGCGCGCGTCCGAGCAGTCCGGAGGTATCCACCAGCAGGAAGCCGCCGACGAAGAATACGGCAACCAGGATCCAGATCCACTTTGCGGCGCTCCGCATCGATTGCAGCACGGCGCGAACTCCAAACGGGTCAAAGTAAGGGGGCGAATTACAGCCTCAAAAAGTAGCCGCAGGAGAGGTCTAAAATCAAGAGAGAGTGACACTTCTGATTGACTTCGCCGCTCGGTGGAGTGTATCTTGCCGCTTTCGCGGGCTCCCATGATCGGCAGCATCCCCAGAGGGCTTGGAATGGCCATTTCCGCACGGATTGACGAGCTCAAGAAGAAATTCGACGAGAACCCGCGCCGGTACTTCGCACCGCTCGCCAACGAATACCGGAAGGCAGGCGATCTCGAGGAGGCCATCCGCATCTGCCGAACGCACTTGCCCCAGCAGCCCAGTCACATGAGCGGGCACATCGTGTTCGGCCAGGCGCTGTTCGAGTCCTCCAACCTCGACGAGGCGCGCGACGTCTTTCAGGCGGCGCTCGCGCTCGATCCCGAGAACCTGATTGCGCTGCGGCACCTGGGCGACATCGCGCGCACCGCTGGCGACGTGCCGTCCGCGCGAACGTGGTATCAGCGCGTCCTGGACGCCGACCCGCGCAACGAAGAAATCGCGTCGCAGCTCGCGGCCCTCGGATCGACCGCGGGCGATGCGCCGCTCGCTGGTGCCGCAGGGGCGGGGGATGCGGCCGTGAGCGGCGATTTGGGCGGGTGGGGCGACATCAATCCGGAGCGCGAGCAGGCGGGTCGTGGGGGCGGCGCCGCTGGCGCCCCGTCGGCGATGCCGCCGATGTTCCGTGGACTTATCGAGGACAGCGAGGACGCGGGCGCCCGCATCGACCCGGCGATGCCCACGCTGGAGATCGTGATGCAGGAAGCGGAGGCAGAGGCACTCGAAGTCGAGCAGAGCGCGGAGTTCGACGTGCGGGATTTCGGAGCCTCGTCGATTCCTGCGCCAGTCTCACCCGCGCCGCCTGAGCCCCCGCCGTCAACGCCTCCGGCCGAACCGTCGGTGTTTCGCGGCATGGAAGGCATCTTCGGCGTCAGCCCGACACGCGAGGAAGTGACTTCCACGCCGCGCGACCTCGGTCTGGAGGTCATGGAGTTCGTCCCACCGGCGCGCGACGTCGCGCCGCCCGCGCCGGGCTACTCCGCAACCAGTGAGGGAGAAGTCATTTCCGGCGTGGCGGCGGAGACGCCCGCGGCGTTCGTCACCGAAACGATGGCGGAGCTGTACCTGCAGCAGGGTTTCCGCGACGAGGCGCTCGCTGTGTATCGGCAGCTCCTCTCGCAGAATCCCGGCGACGATAATCTGCGCGGGCGCGTGCACAGTCTCGAAAGCGGCGGACGATCGAGTCTCGACATCGCGGCGATCTCGGACAATGTGATCGAGGCGGCGCACCGGCGTCACAGCGTCCGCGCGCCCCGCTCCATCCGTTCGTTCTTTGGAAAGCTGGCCGGTCGACGCGTCGTGCGGCGGTCGCCGGCGAGCGACGGTACTTCCGCCGGATACGGCGAGCTGGCTCCCTACGAGCCGCCGCGTGCCTACGAGCTTCCCCCTCTGGTGGATAATTGGCAAGCTGCGGCTGCGTCGCCCGCTGCCGACAAGGCTCCCACGGACGATGCGCCATGGAAGAGCGTCTCCGACCGTGAGCCGTATGCGCTCTCGTCAGGCACCGCGCACGCGGAGCCCGATACCCCCGGCGACCGCGATGCGGACATGCCAGCCATCGGAACGTCCGCGTTCGCGCCCGAGCCGGCGCCGGATCTGCCGCCGGAACTGCCGCCGTCCGCAGTGCCCGCAGTGCCGCGCTCTACTCCGCGCTCTCTGACACCGCAGCGGTCCCCGGCGCAGTCCGACGGGGCGGGAGTCGGTGGCACACTCGACCGGCTGTTTGGCAGCGCCGGTGTCAAATCCGGCGACGATGAGGCGGCAGCGACACTGGCGGGCGCCTTCGCACCCGAAAGCCCCTCTCCGACGCCCGCCGAAGGTCGGCCAGCGAGAACGGCCGCCACCGAGCTCTCGCTCGACCACGTTTTCCGTACTGGTCCGCAGCAGTCGCAGCCACGGCGTCCGACAGGCGGCTTCTCCTTCGATCAGTTCTTCTCCGAAGGTGGTGCCAAGAAGGAGGCGACGCCCAGTGACTCGAGCGCTGTCACGCCGGCAGCGGATCAGCCCGGCGAGGGCGGCGACATCGAGCAAT
>JANNOC010000291.1:0-6041 GCA_031398865.1 Gemmatimonadota bacterium
GCCTTGACACATCCCGAGCGGGTGCCGGACACGGGAGTTCCGCCGTTCGACGCTGTGGAGCTGTCGCCGCTGACGTTCGAGCGCGTGCGCCAGGACGACTTCCCGGCGTTGCGACTCGGCATGCAGGCGGGGCGGAACGCCGGAGCGGCACCGGCGGTATTCAATGCGGCCAACGAACAGGCGGTCGCCCTCTTTCTCGACGGCCGAATGGGTTTTGGCGACATCGTGCGCTCCATCGCCTCTGCCTTGTCGGCGTTGGCAACTCTGCCGTCGAATTCACGTGAAGCGTTGCTGGCCGCGGACGACGCGGCGCGGCGTCATGTTCGGGAGATGCATTCGTGCTAGTCTGGATCGCGCCGATCTTCGTGTTCGGCCTCGTTGTCTTCGTCCACGAAATGGGGCATTTCCTGGCCGCGAAGTGGGCCGGAGTGTATACCCCGCGCTTCTCCATCGGCTTCGGCCCCGCGCTCTGGCGGTATCGTCGCGGCGAGACGGAATACGTCATTGCGGCGATTCCGCTCGGCGGGTACGTGCGCATGGCGTCGCGGCTGGACGGAGAGACCGCGTTTCTCGAAGGCGGCGCGGAGACGCCGGCTATGGTGGGAGGGAACAGCGCGCCGGCGGTTGCGGAGGACCCGGCTCCCACACCCAGGGATTGGGATCCCGACGCCCTGCAGCCGTTCGGTCCGCATCCGGTTCCCGAGGATCGCTGGTTCGAGTCCAAGCCTTTGGCCAAGCGTCTCGTGATCCTGCTCGCCGGCGTCACGATGAACGCGCTCCTCGCGCTGGTCGTCTGCATCGGGGCCATCGCGTACTATGGGCGTCCCTTCGCGCTGCCGGTGATCGGCGCGGTTCTTCCGGGCAAGCCCGCGCAACTCGCGGGGCTCGCGGCGGGGGACAGCATCGTGTCCGTGGATGACGCGGCGGTGCGGACGTGGAGTGACGTCGTGCGGCACATCGCTGCCGCGCCGGGACGACCGATCGCGCTCGGCGTCGCGCGCGCGTCGGAGCGGGTCACGCTCACCGTGACCCCGGAGCCAACCGACGGGCTGGATCCGACCACGCGGCAACGCCGCACGATCGGCGTGATCGGCGCGCGCTCGGCGGAGCGCGTCGGTCGCGAACCCGTGAGTTTCGGGACTGCGATTCAGGAAGGCACCGCGGAGACGGTGGCGATGGGATTCTACGTGGTCGACGTGGTGCGCGGCCTGTTCGCGCGGCGGGTCTCCACGTCGGAACTCGGCGGCCCCATCGCGATCGCCCAGATGAGCGTCATGGCCGCGCGGCTGGGCGGTGACGCACTCCTGCGTCTGCTGGCCCTGCTCAGCGTCAACGTCGCGGTGCTCAACCTGCTGCCCATCCCGATCCTGGATGGCGGTCAGATTGTCATCAATCTCGTGGAATCCGCGAAGGGCAGTGCCTTGAGCGCGCGAACCCGTGAGTATGTGTTGCGCGCGGGGCTCGCGTGCATTCTCCTGCTCTTCATCCTGGTCACCTTCAACGATCTGAAGCGCATTGTGACGGGGCTGCTCGGATGACGGCGCGTGTCTGGCTCTTCGCCCTCGCATTGCTGGCGTCGCTGACCAGTGGGGCGTCCGACGCGCGCGCACAGGGCGCCGCGGCGCGCTTCGAGATTACGGTTGTTGGCGACAGCACGTTCTCCTTTCCACTGGGGAATCGCCGCTGGGTGCGCGCTGGTCAGCGCGGCATCGTGGTCGACCCGCGCCGCGGCGACGAGCTCGTGGCGCGCTGCCGCATCGTGACGGTGCAGCGGGACAGCGCGACCGCGCTCGTCACGGGGCAGACGACGGGCCTCGACGTCGGCCATGTTGTGCTGCTGGAACTCCCCAATCGCCCCTGGTATCGCGCGCGATCCTTCTGGCTGGGGACGATTTCCGGCGCGGTGCTGGGCGCCGTGATCGGCGCGATGTGAGTGCGGGCTCCTAGCTCTTTTCGCAGATCAGCGGGGTGCGAATGCGCAGGGGTTGGTTACCCGCACTGACAGCGTGTTCGTCGTCGTAGGAGGCGCAGAAGCGCTTGCGCACGATCACGCGATAGCTGCCCACCGGGAGTTGCAGCGGCCGGCGCAATGGCAGCACCCCGCGCGTCTCCTCGCGCCCGTTCGCCGTGGCGGTGATGAGATAGGTCGAGCCCTCCGGCGCGCGCTCGATGATGAGCAGCCCGCAGGGGCGCGGCGTGAGTCGGACGCGTGTCCGGCCGGTCTCGCCGAGTTGCACGGTCTCGGCGTCGGTCGCGGCGGTGCAGCCGCTGGATGCCGGGACGGACGCGGCGATCTGGTATTCCCCGGCCTTGAGGGTCTCCGCTTGCCATGAACCACGCCCCACGAGCACGCCGTTCACGAAGAGCGCGGCGTCCTCGGGGGCGTTGAGCGACAGGACGCGTGGTGCGGTCGTCGCAGCGACCCGCCCGGCTGCCGACTCGTCAGGCGGCGCGCCGATCTGCTGCGTCACGATGGGGGCGGGCCCGAGCCCCGCCGCTGGCGCGGCATCCGCATCCCCCCCGTTGCTCGTGGCGAGTCGCAGGACGAGTGCGATCAGCAGCACGACGGCGACGGCTGATCCGGCGAGCAGCTGGCGATACTCGCGTCCGATGCGACGCACGCGCCGCCCGATGCGCGGCAGGGAGACAGGCGACTGGAAGGATTCCAGGGGAACCATCAGCGTCCGCAACGACGCGCGCTCCCCCCGCTCTTCGAGCACACTGACCAGGTCCTGGCAGAGCGCTTCGCCGCTGTCATAGCGGTCCTCGGGCTCCTTTTCCAGGCAGCGGAGCACGATGCGTTCGATCTCGCGCGTCAGCGATCCGTTGAGTGAACGCGGCTTGGGGGGACGGTCCTCCACGTGCTGCCGAGCGATCTCGTACCAATCATCGCCCTGGAAGGGAAGCTGCCCCGTGGCGGCCTTGAAGAGCGTGACGCCTAACGAATAGATGTCCGCGCGGCCGTCGAGCGGAAGACCGCGTGCCTGCTCCGGAGAGAAGTACTGCGGCGTGCCGACGACCAAGTCGGTCCCGGTCTGCTGAGCGTAGTTGGACAGCGCCCGCGCGATGCCGAAGTCGCACACGACGGCATTGCCGTGCTCGTCGAACAGGATGTTGTCCGTCTTGATATCGCGGTGAATGACGCCCTCGCGATGGGCGAAACCAATCGCGCTCGCGACATCGATGCCCATGCGCACGAGCATCTGCTCGGGCAGCGTCGTCATCACGTCCAGCCGGTCCTGCAGGGCCTGCGGCAGGTAATCCATGGCGAAGTACACGGCTTCGCCGTCGCGACCCACCGCGAAAATCTTCACGATGTTGGGGTGGCGCAGCTTGGCGGCGGTGGACGCCTCACGCCGGAAGCGGGTCTCGAATTTCTCGTCGCCGGCGTACTGGGGTTTCAGCACCTTGAGCGCGACGGGGATCTCGAGCTCCGGGTCGTACGCCTTGTAGACCCAGGCGAAGCCGCCCGATCCAATGACGGCGTCAATCCGGAACTTGCCGAGCGTTTGCCCGAGATAGCGCTCAGGCATCGGGCGGATGCTGGCGCTGCGGGTGATTCGGCCGGGGAGACTTTACAGACGGCAACAAGTCCAGTAAGTTCCTATGCTTGAACCGGTTCCCGCCGAGTGAGCGGGGCGCCTCGAAAATATATATCATGGCCTTCGAAAAATCAGCGAGCATCGATAAGTACCGCGCCCACGAGACCGACACGGGCTCGACGCGCGTGCAGGTGGCGGTCCTGACCGAACGGATCAACTACCTCACCGACCATTTTCGCACGCATGCCAAGGATCACCATGGGCGGCAAGGGCTGCTCAAGATGGTTGGCCAGCGCCGCCGGCTTCTCACGTACCTGAAGCGGACCGACGCGCCGGGCTATCGGCAAATCATTCAGGAGCTTGGGCTCCGTCACTAAATTCGATCGTCGTGCACTCGCGCGGGCGCAATGTTGCGGCCCGCGCGTTTTGTGTTTTCCCGAGGCTACCCCGCAATGATGCAACGTGTAGAAAAGACCTTCGCCGGCCGCAAGCTGGTCATCGAGACCGGCCGCATGGCGAAGCAAGCAGCCGGCTCCGCCCTCGTCCAGTTCGGTGACACCATGGTGCTGGCGGCCGTGACCGTCAGCGACAACATCAGCCCGCTCCCCTTCTTTCCTCTGACTGTTGAGTACAAGGAGAAGTCATATGCCGCCGGCAAGATCCCGGGCGGCTTCATCAAGCGGGAAGGGCGTCCCCACGACAACGAGATCCTGTCTGCCCGCATCGTGGACCGGTCGATCCGCCCCCTCTTCCCCGAGGGGTTCAAGAACGAAGTTCAGGTCTTCATCTACGTGATCTCCGCGGACCAGGAGAACGACGCCGACGTCCTCGGCCTCGTGGCCACGTCCTTCGCCCTCACCGCCTCCCGCATCCCGTTCACGACGCCCATCGCCGGCGTCCGTGTCGGCCGGATCCAGGGGAACTGGATCCTCAATCCCACCTTCCAGCAGCTGGCCCACAGCGACATGGAGCTGGTGGTGGCCGGCTCCGCTGATTCCATCATGATGGTCGAGGGCGGCGCCCTCGAGGTGAGTGAGGCCGACGTCGTCGAGGCGCTCACGGTCGCCCAGACGGGCATTCGCGAGCTGATCGCGATGCAGCAGGAACTCATGGGCAAATCCACAGCGCCGCAGAAAATGAGCTGGACGAAAGCGGAGGCGCCCGCGCCGCTGGCCGCGCGCGTGAAGGCGCTGGCGGAGGGCAAGATCACCGACGCGATCAACCAGAAGGAAAAGCACACGCGCATCGAGGCGGTGGAGCGCGTCAAGAAGGAAGTCGCGGCGCTGTTGCTCACGGAATTCCCGGACAACAGCAAGGACATCGGCAATCTCGTCGGTGACGCCGAGTACAACAGCTTGCGGGCGCAGGTCCTCGACACGAACCTGCGCGTGGACGGTCGGAAGCCGGCCGAGGTGCGCGACATCGCCATCGACTCGACGGTGCTGCCGCGTGCGCACGGATCCGCGCTGTTTACTCGCGGACAGACGCAGGCGCTCGTGGCCGTCACCCTTGGCACCGCAAACGACGTGCAGCGCCTGGATTCCATTGATGATCCCGGCGAGACCACCAAGTCGTTCATGCTGCACTACAATTTTCCGCCGTTCTCGACGGGCGAAGTGAAGCCCATGCGCGGCACCAGCCGGCGCGAGATCGGACACGGCAATCTCGCCGAACGCGCGCTGCAGGGCGTGCTCCCGCCCTTCGAAGAATTCCCCTACACGATCCGCATTGTTTCCGACGTGCTCGAGTCCAATGGCTCGTCGTCGATGGCGTCGGTGTGTGGCGGCTCGCTGGCGTTGTTCGACGCCGGCGTCCCGATGCGGGCGGCGGTCGCGGGGGTAGCGATGGGCCTGATCAAGGAAGGGAAGAAGTACGCGATCCTCACTGATATTCTTGGCACCGAGGATCACCTTGGCGACATGGATTTCAAGGTGGCGGGCACCGAGGCCGGGATCACGTCCATTCAGATGGACATCAAGATTCAGGGTCTGGATCTGCAGATCATGCGGGAAGCGCTGGCGCAGGCGAGGGAAGGGCGCATGCACATTCTCGGCGAGATGAAGAAGGCGCTCGCCGCGCCGCGCAGTGATCTCTCCGCGTATGCACCGCGCATCGTCACCATATCGATCAACCCTGAGAAAATCGGCGACCTCATCGGCCCGAAGGGCAAGACCATTCGCGGCATTCAGGACGAAACCGGCGCGGAACTGTCCGTGGACGACAGCGGCACCGTCACCATCGCGGCCGTCGGCGGCGAGGCAATGGAGCGCGCGCGTCAGATGGTCATGGCCATCACGGCGGAGCCGATCGTCGGCGAGGTGTACGAGGGGACGGTCAAGAGCACGACGGCGTTCGGCGCGTTCATCGAGATCATGCCGGGCACGGAAGCGCTCCTGCACATCTCCGAGATGCGCTGGGGCCGGACCGAGAAGACCGAAGACGTGATGAAGAAGGGTGATCGCGTGAAGGTAAAGCTGATCGAGCGCGACGAGCGCGGAC
>JANNOC010000298.1:0-1500 GCA_031398865.1 Gemmatimonadota bacterium
GATCGTCGTCCCGACGGATCGAACCGATCGCGCGCAGGAGATCCATCTATGCATCGAACACATTATCTGCGACATGATCGAGGAGAGCCTGTGATCGCTTGCCGCCGCGCTTGCGGCACTCCAGATTCGTGATTTCGCTGCGCGGCAAGCGCGCGCTGGTGAGTGGCGGGTCGCGCGGCATCGGTGCCGCGACAGCGCTGCTGCTGGCGGAATGCGGCGCCGATGTGGGCATTGGCTACCGTAGCCGTTCCACGGATGCCGGAGAGGTTGCGCGCGGAATCGCCGACCGTGGTGTGCGAGCCTTTGCACACGCGGCGGACCTCTCCAGCGCCGACGGAGCGGAGTCGCTCTTCGAGCGCGCAACGCGCGAATTCGGAGGCGTGGACATCTTCGTCGGCAACGCGGGAATCTGGCCAGCGGAAGAGCGCCCTGTGTCCGCCATGGACGACGAACGCTGGAAGCGCACCATGGTCGAGAATGTCGACTCGATTTTCTATTGCGGACGGGCAGCGGCACAGCGTATCGAGGATGGAGGACGCATCGTGCTGGTATCCAGCACCGCCGGCCAGCGCGGCGAGGCCCTGCACGCCGACTACGCGGCCTCGAAGGGCGCGGTGATTTCCTTCGCGAAATCTCTCGCCGTGGAACTCGCCGCGCGTGGCACGACGGTGAACTGTGTCGCTCCGGGTTGGGTCGACACGGAGATGGCGGCTGAACCTCTCGCGGGGGCCGGTCGGGACCGGATTACCGCGACGATTCCACTGGGCCGGATCGCCACCGCGCGCGATATAGCGGGCCCCATCGTCTTTCTGTGCTCCGATCTCGCCCGGCACGTCACTGGGGAGGTACTCAACGTCAATGGCGGCAGTGTGCTCTGCGGATGATCGTACTTCTCTTCACGGGCGGCACGATCTCCATGCGGCACGACGCGGCCGCGGGGGGCGCCATTCCCTCCCTCTCGGCGCGAGAGATCATAGCGGCGACGCGCGGCATAGAGGATGTCGCGGAGATGGAGATCGAGGAGTGGGGGGCGCATCCCGGACCACACATGAGTATCGAGCGGATGTGGTCGCTTCGTTGCCGGATAGCGGAACTGCTGCACCGCCGGGATGTGCACGGCGTCGTCGTCACGCACGGGACCGACACCCTCGAGGAGAGTGCGTATCTGACGACGCGCTCTATTCGTGCTGACAAGCCGGTGGTGTTTACGGGGGCGATGCGGACCGCTAGCGACCTCGGATGGGACGGTCCTGCGAATCTCCTTGATGCCGCCCTGGTGGCCGCAAGCGCGGATGCGCGCGAGTACGGGACAATGGTCGCTATGGGAGGGCGCATCTTCGCGGGGCTCGATGTCACCAAGACGCACACGCATCTCCTCGATGCGTTCGAGAGCCCTGGTCTTGGTCCGATCGGCGTCGTGGACGACGGCGACGTAATATTTCGGAGAGCAATGCCGCCGCTGCCTCCCCTCATTGCACCGCAATCTCCGGCGACTCCCGT
>JANNOC010000299.1:0-1868 GCA_031398865.1 Gemmatimonadota bacterium
GGGTCCAGTCGCTCGCGCTCAGGTTCTGGTTGTCGGTAACCGCGAGGTTGCCGTAGGTGCGCCGATGGTAACCGGCGGTCGCCGAGACGCGCGGAAACAGCTCGCGCTGGATTGACACGCCGTACTCCCAGTTGTGCTCGCGCCGCAGACTCGGATCGAGCCGATCGACGCTCGACGCCTGGCCGAAGTTGGCGGTGCCACCCAGGATCTCGTTGCGCTGAAGGTTGCCTTGCGCATCGAGCACCGATCGATTGCCGTCAGCGTCGTTCCAGGTCCGCGTTTCGCTGGCCGCCGTCATCGTATTGAAGCCCTCGGCGAACCCGAGCGCCGCCGACGCGACGTACTTGCTGGCGTTGATCTTCAGCGCGGTCTTGCCATCCCCGAACAGGTCGTAGGCGGCTGCGAGCCGGATCGCCCAGTCCTTGAAGTTCGGGACGTTCTTGTACTCAGGCCGTTCGCGCGCGGGCACCCACGTGCTGGCCGGCGCGGTCAAGGCCGGCACCATGGCGTTGAAATAATCGAAGCGCCCGCCGACATTCAGTGTCAGGCGATCGATGGTCCAGGCGTCCTGGGCAAAGATGCCGAGGTCGGCGTTCATCTTCTCGACCGATTCTTCAATCGGCGTATTGCGCACCACGACCTGCGCGGGGAGGTTGTTGGTGAAACGCAGCTGCAGGATGTTGGCCGGATTGGGCGTCGGCCAAACCCTGGTGCGCTTGCCCCACCCGTAGGTGACGCCGGTTTTCATCGTGTGCGAGCCCGTCACATACGACGCCGACGCAACCATCGTGTTGTTTTTGGTCCAGCTGTCCATCGTGCCGGCGAAGGTGCCCGAGTTCACGCTCGTCGCGGTCTCGAAGCGCGGCAGGTCGAGCGGCCCGACCCCGGGTTGCGGCTCGCGGCGGAAGTTCAGGTCGTACAACGTGTAGCCCGCCTCCAGCATCAACCGGTTGGTCGTGGTCTGCGTCCACTTCACCTGCGGCGTCCAGCCTCGCGGCGTCCACAGCAGGTGCGAGGCCTCGAGCGTGGTCAGTCCGCTCGCCAGGCCCTCATAGCGCTGGCCGTTCATCTGCTTGTCGACGTAAAACCGGAACTTGTCACGATCGCTCGCCTGCCAGGTGACGCGGCTGACGTAGCTGTAGTTCGGCCAGTTTTCCTGCACGCCCTGGCTGCGGTCCGGCATCGTCACATAGCTCTTGGTGCTCGACAGTTTGTAGGTGAAGTAGAACCACAGCTTGTCGCGCTTGATGGGTCCGCCAAATGACGGATTGAATTCATAGGTGTAGGCCAGGCCAAGCGGCTCGCGAATGAATGCGCGCACCGCATCCGAGCGGTTGTCGCTGGCGAGCGGGCCGTTGGCGCCCTGGAAGAACACGGTGCCGGTGAACTTGTTGCCGCCTTCGCGCGGGATCATGTTCACCCGCAACCCGCCCTGCGCGACCTCGGCGTTCTGCGCGCCGGTGTCGTACGAAATCTCCTGCGCCATGCCGTCGTTGAGATAAATGCCGCTGAACTGTCCCGAACCCTCAAGCAGGTTGATGCGCATCCCGTCGACCATCACCACCTGATCGGCGGCCTGCGATCCGTAGATCGTCATGAAGGTCTGCCCCGACCCGACCGCCGTGACCGTCGTTCCCGGAATCAGATTGGCGCGCGCCTGGAGGCTGCGGGTCGAGGTCGGAATGGCGTCGAGCATGTCGCGGTTGATCACGACCGTCTGACGGTTGCTGTTGACGTCGACGACGGGCGATTCGCCGGTCACCGTGACAGTTTCTTCAAGGGCGCCCAGCTGCAGATCCGCGTTGACCGGCGCCGTAAAGTTGCCTTCCAGCAGGATGCTGGTCCGGCGCATCGCCTTGAACCCCGAC
>JANNOC010000321.1:0-2649 GCA_031398865.1 Gemmatimonadota bacterium
GTGCGCTGGGCCTCCTTTCTTTGTTTCTCCCTTCGGCCTTGAGGTAGCTGTCATGGAATCCAGCGGGCAGCTGGCCAGGATCTACGGTTTCACCGATCTCGACGGCAGCCAACCCGATGCGTGGAGGTAGCTCACCGACGATCAGGACGCAGGCAAAGCCGCAGACGTAACCGGTTACCGCTGACACCTCGGCCGTCCGGGTCATTCTCCAAACGGGATACCAACTTAACGAGACTGCTGCCATGCAAATCGAGGAGGGGCTCCGCGGTGCGAAGCCCCTCCGATTTGCGATTAATGGCCTGCGGTGCAGTTTGTTGGTTCGGGTACGAGTGCAGGGAATGGAGTGCCTACGACCCCGTTGACCGTCACATTGTCAATGTCCCAGCCGGGTGCTCCGGTTGAGTCATCGGCGCCGATGCGGAATCGGATTCTCACATCCTGATTTGCGTAGGCAGATCCGATGTTGAGGGTGACGTTTGCGAAGGCGGGCCAGCCGATCATCCGGTTGACGAACGCCCGGGCGCTTGCCGGCGGTAAGTGCGGTGATGGCTGCTACCGGGACTGCGAATCCCAGCCCGGATCCTCCGGGAATGGTCGCCGTCGCGACGCCGATCACCCGTCCATCGAGGTTCACGACGGGCCCGCCTGAGTTTCCCGGGTTGACGGCCACATTGAGCTGAATCCGGCCCCGCAGACTTGCCGGTTCCTGCACTGTCCCCGGTTCCGCGCTCACAATTCCGACTGTCGCCGTGGTTCGAGCCCCGAACGGTAGTCCAAGCACAATGATCCATTCGCCCGGTGCTGTCGCAGCACCTCCAGCCACGAGCGCAAGTCCCGGCATTGGCGCGTCGGCTTCGAGTTCAAGGAGCGCGAGGTCCTGCTCTGAATCGACCCTGAGAGTGCGGGATGGCCAGCGCGTCCCGTTCCATACGACGAAGGTGCTACCACGCGAGCCCGTCACGAGGTGCGCCGCGGTCACAATCAGTCGGGTATCCGCGAGTCGAAAACCGGAGCCAACGATTCCCCGCCCATCGGCGACCGCAACCACTGCGGGCGAGGTACGGCGAATCAGATCGACCAGATCGGGCGGCCGGTTCGCGACATGGTGGGTGCATGCGCCAAGCATCAGCATGACCGTGCCAGCAAGCGCAGAAATCCATAGACCGAAGGGTGAGCGGATCATGTGAGGTGCGGCGGCGGGTCTCATGGACATTCGATTCAAGCAACTTGAATATCGCGAGGGGCATGAACCAGTGTAACGAAAAAAAGGGCGTCGAGCTCGAGGCGCTGCCAATGCTAATAGCGCACCGATGCCTCGGAGATTTCTCGAACGCTACCGATTGAGAAGCTGGCGATGGAAGCCGGAATCACTACGGGGAAGATTACGTATTGTCACGCTGATCCAGAAATAAAAAAGCCGCGGAAAACGCGGCTTTTTCTGGCACTACTGTGAAAACCGACTACTTCGTCCTGCGGCCAGCGAGCCACGCCAGCGGTCCTGCGAGCAGCAATAACGTTCCCGGCAGCGGTACGGGTACGGGCTGGCCGTTGCGCTGGAACCAAGTAATGGTACCGGGTGTTGGATCGGGATTTAGCGCATTCGGGAGTTGCGTGCCTTGATCCAGTCGCCCGCTGATGTCGTTTGGCGTGAAGCTGATCGACAAGTTCGAGGTAATCGGCACGTTGGACCGGAAGTGCAGCGTGGCGAGCACCACACTGTCGCCTTGGAGGAGATCCAGATCCCCCTCGGAGAGCAGCGATGAGTTGAATAGGTCTATTACGCCGCCCGCCGCACTAGGCGCGAAACTGATCGTCTCAATGTCCGTAATTCCCAACTGCAGCCCGTACTCCCCGCTCAGGAACTGCACAGTCGGGTCGCCGCTATAGCTCACGCTGATGTGGAACCCGGAAACGATTTCCCCGGCAGCGGTGAGATCGCTGATCACTACGTTTACGTCCGCCGTCGCCCCAACGGGTATGTTCTGCGCCGGTGGCGAGAACCCGATGACAAGCGCTTGGCTCGCCGCGCCTGCGAGGGCAAAAAAAGCGCCCACCGCGATGGAAGTCAGCCTGCTGATTCTCATGTTCAATGCTCCTGTGACAAAAAAAGAAAGAATCCTATTCCTCAGTTGGTAGCGCATTGCGGGCGAGTGCACTGCAGCGTGCACGCGCGGACGTCGCGAACGGTAACGATGCGGTCGCTGTCAGCGTCTCGCGGATCGGCGAAGGCGACAGACATGTTCGTCTTTGCGGCTGCTGCGATTGCGCTGATGTCGTTGCGGTCCACATCGCCGTCGCCATCCAGGTCGCAGACCTTGCTCGCAACGGAAACATCGAACAACGTGGGCGACTGGCTCTGGACATTCGCATTCAACCGCGCCTGCACCTGGATGTAGCGGCCCATGGCGTTGAAATTGCCGCCGTTGGGCACGGGTGCGAACGCCTGAGAGCCGAGCCCCAAGGCACCGGGGTCGTCATGCGAACGCACGCTGACCACCACGCTTGCTCCGGTCGGAGAGGTTTCATTCCAACTCACCTTGCCCCACTTCGCGCCGCTGATGCCGCCATCCTGCACGACGGTCCAGGTACCGGTGTCGTTCGTGATGTTGCGCGCGGCGAAACCACTGGCGTCGCTGTAGGTGTAGGGCT
>JANNOC010000354.1:0-2205 GCA_031398865.1 Gemmatimonadota bacterium
AGACCTCGACCGATCGCCTGTCATGAGCCGGCCCGCTGTTGGGTAGGTGGGTGCAGGGCTACCCCGTACAGGGACATCGCTGATATGCAATATCGCGCATATTGGGCGATTGTACCTGTCCCGTTAACATCAGCCAGTCCATGTTTGGACCATATGCATTCAATTACATAAGGGAACGCGAGCTTGCATGATTTCGGGCGCGCTGGGGTCGAAGCCGTTTTGCTCCTGATGAGACTCGATCCAGGTTTGCTATCGATCGTCGTCTTGAGCCTTGCGGTAAGCCTGAGTGCAGTCGCCATTGCGGCTGTGCTTGGTCTGCCCCTGGGCGCGGCTGTCGCGATCGGCCGCTTTCCAGGGCGGCGGGTACTGGTCGTCACACTCAACGCATTCATGGGATTGCCCCCGGTGGTCGTGGGGCTCGTTGTGTACCTTGTGCTATCACGTGCCGGACCACTAGGTTCGCTTGGTATTCTGTTTACGCCGTTGGCCATGGTGATAGCTCAGTCGGTCCTGATCGTGCCGATCATCGCGGCGCTGTCACGCCAAGTGATCGAGGATGCCTGGGCCGAGTACCGCGAGCAGCTTCAGTCTCTCGGCTGCGGGGCCACACGTTCCGCCCTGACGCTATTGTGGGATACGCGCTTTTCCCTGGTGACCGTCGTCTTGGCCGGTCTGGGCCGCGCCAGCGCAGAAGTCGGGGCGGTCATGATCGTCGGTGGCAATATCGACGGTGTCACACGGGTCATGACCACTGCAATCGCGCTGGAAACCAGCAAGGGCGACCTGCCCCTCGCGCTCGCGCTGGGGCTGATCCTGATCACGCTGGTTCTGGCATTGAACGCCAGCGCCCATTTCATCAAGGAAGCGGCCCAGCGCCGCTATGGCTGACCGGTGCTGCCGCTCATCCTAGAATCGGTGTGTTACGTGATCGACCGGCGCCGGATCATCGATGCAGTAAGCGCAGAGTTTGGGCGAGGCAAACGCACCATCATTCTCGGGCCGAATGGCGCCGGCAAGAGTGTCCTGCTACGCCTGTGCCACGGCCTGCTGCAGCCGAGCGAAGGTCGTGTGCGGCGGGGGGAGGGCGGCGCTCGCCAGGCCATGGTGTTTCAGCGCCCGGTCATGCTGCGCCGCTCGGCGCTGAAGAACGTCACCTACGCGCTCGGGATCAATGGCGTTCCCGGGGCTCAGCGCGATCGAATTGCTCGTGAGGCATTGCGCAAGGTGGGTCTAGAAGGAATTGCCGAACGATCCGCACGGGTGCTCTCGGGCGGTGAACAACAGCGTCTCGCCCTGGCGCGGGCCTGGGCGCTAGCGCCCTCGGTATTGTTTCTGGACGAACCCACCGCCAATCTGGATCCCGGGGCGACCCGGGAAATTGAAACCGTGATCGATGCAATCCACGCCGGCGGCACCAAGATCATCATGACAACCCATCATCTTGGCCAGGCGCGGCGGCTCGGTGACGAAGTGCTGTTTCTGCACCACGGGCGCGTCCTTGAGCGCGCCGGCGTGGACGATTTCTTTCAGCGGCCGACCTCGCCCGAGGCCGCGGCTTTCATACGAGGAGAATTGCCATGGCGCTGATAGCGATACGCCATCTGGTTGCGGGATGCACCCTTGCGACCCTCTTTTCCGCGACATCATTCGCCGCAGAGCGTTTCATCACGGTCGCATCGACGACCTCCACCGAACAGTCGGGGTTGTTCAAGCACCTGTTACCGGCGTTCGAGAAAAAGGCCGGAATGCAGGTCCGGGTGGTGGCCCTGGGTACGGGGCAGGCGCTCGATATGGCCCGGCGCGGGGACGCCGACGTGGTATTCGTGCACGATCAGGCGGCGGAGGAGAAATTTGTCGCCGAAGCCTATGGCGTCAAACGCCAGGAGGTGATGTACAACGATTTCGTCCTGATCGGGCCGAAATCGGATCCGGCAAAGGTGTTGGGCGGGCGGGATTTCGTCGAGGCGCTCAAGCGCGTTCAGACAGCCAATGCACCGTTCGTTTCCCGTGGGGACAAGAGCGGAACACATGCGGCCGAACTGCGGCTTTGGAAGCAGGCGGGAATCGATCCGACCGCCGGACGCCGGGCGTGGTATCGGGAGACCGGTTCGGGAATGGGGCCTTCGCTGAACACGGCTTCATCGATGAACGCCTATGTCCTGGCCGATCGTGGCACCTGGCTCAGCTTCAAGAATCGAGGGGAGC
>JANNOC010000406.1:0-3033 GCA_031398865.1 Gemmatimonadota bacterium
TTACCGACCCGCAGTCGGGACTGGATCTCACGGGCTTTGCTGTCGATGCGGGTATGGATGCCCAGGGTGAGACCGTAGCGAGTGGCATTGATCGCATCGAGCACCTCATCGAGCGCCTGCGCCGGATAACGGATGACGTGAAGAATGGGACCGAACACTTCGTTCGGAATCTGCTTGATATGGTTGATCTCGAAGATGCGGGGCGCGAAGAAGCTGCCGTGCTCGCATTCAACACTCAGTCTTGCGGCGTAGACGCTCCGAGCAGATCGTTGCATGAGCAGGACGTGCGCGTTCAGCCGTTGCAGCGCATCGTCATCGATCACCGGACCGACATCGGTTGCAAGCCGCATCGGATCGCCGATGACGAGCTCGGCCGCCGCGTCGCAGAGCGCTGCCAGGATTCGATCGGCAACCTCCTCCTGCAGGAAGAGGACTCGAAGCGCCGAGCAGCGCTGGCCGGCGGAACGAAACGCGCTCGCGAGCACATCATCGACCACTTGCTCCGGCAGCGCGGTGGAGTCCACGATCATCGCGTTCTGGCCGCCGGTTTCGGCGATCAGCGGTACGATCGGGCCGTCGCGCTCGGCGAGGGCTCGGTTGATCGCAAGCGCAGTTTCGACTGAACCGGTGAAGGCGATTCCCGCAATACGTGGATCGGCAACGAGCCGTGCGCCGATCACCTCTCCGGGTCCGGGCAAGAGGTGCAATACGCTCGGCGGAATGCCCGCCTCGTGAAACAGCCTGACGGCGAGCGATGCGATGAGCGGGGTTTGCTCAGCGGGTTTGGCGAGCACGCAGTTGCCGGCGGCGAGCGCGGCAGCGACCTGGCCGGTAAATATCGCCAGCGGAAAATTCCAGGGGCTGATCGTTGCCCATACGCCGCGCCCATGCCACTGCAGCTCGTTGTGCTCTCCCGTAGGCCCTGGCAACCGGCGCGTGACAAGATCGGCGCGTGCACGTGCCGCACAGTAGCGGCAGAAGTCTACGGCCTCACGCACTTCTGCGAGCGCGTCGGCAATAGTCTTGCCGGCTTCGCGGATGGCAAGGGCCATCAGTGGGTCGTACTGCTGCTCCAACAACTCCGCCATTCGGTCGAGGCAAGCGGCGCGGTGCTCCGGTCCGCAGCCATCCCACTCGTGCGTAGCTTGTGTTGCCAGACCCAGCGCTGCCTCGACATCATGAAAGCTGGCGTCAACGACATGACCAACCACCCGCCGGCGGTCCGCGGGATCGAGAATCGGGCGCGCATTCCCTTCCGGCACTGAACCGCCGATCAGCGCGTTGGCGGACCAGTTGCGCTGCACGGCCGCCTGCATGGCCTGCGTTAAGCGATCGACGGCGCGCGGATCAGTGAGATCGATCGATCGCGAGTTGCGGCGCTCGGGCTGGAACAGGTCCTGCGGCAAGGCAATTCGCGGATGCGGCACACCGCTCAGCCCCGGCAGCAGCGTGAGCGGATCGGCGATCACCTCCGCGACTGGCTTGGCGGCATCGGCGATACGATTCACGAAGGAGGTATTGGCACCGTTCTCCAGCAAGCGGCGCACGAGGTAGGCGAGCAGATTCTCGTGATCTCCCACCGGGGCATAGACGCGGCACGGCAGGTTCAATTCGGTGTCGCGCCCGACGATCTGCCGGTAGAGCGGCTCGCCCATACCGTGCAGGCGCTGGAACTCGAAATCCCTGCGCTCGCCGGCCAACTCGAGCACGGCAGAAACGGTATGCGCATTGTGCGTCGCAAACTGCGGAAACAAGGCGCTGGCGGCTTCGAACAACCGATTGGCGCAAACGAGGTAGCTCAAGTCGGTCGAGGCCTTGCGCGTGTACACCGGGTAGCCATCGAGGCCGCGTTCCTGGGCGCGTTTGATCTCGCTGTCCCAGTAGGCGCCTTTGACCAGACGCACCATGATGCGGTGATGACTGGTGCGCGCAAGGTGGGCGAGCCAGTCGATAACGTATGGCGCACGCTTCTGATAGGCCTGCACGGCAAGTCCGAGTCCATCCCAGCCGGTGAGGCGGTGATCTCGGCACACCATCGCGAAGATATCCAAGGACAATTCCAGTCGGTCCGCTTCCTCCGCGTCAACGGTCAGTCCGATGCCCGCGCGCATAGCGCGGAGCGCGAGCTCTTGTAGGCGGGGCACCAACTCGGTCAGAACACGTTCGCGCTGCGCGAATTCATAACGCGGATGTAGCGCCGAGAGCTTGACGGATATGCTCGCCGCGAGCACGGGATCGCTATTCCCGAGGCGCCTGCCGATCGCATCCGTCGCCTCCGCGTACGCAGTGAAGTAGCGTTGCGCATCGCGTGCGCCGCGTGCGGATTCCCCCAGCATGTCGAACGAATACCGATATCCCGGTTCGTTGTCTTTGGTGGCGTTCGCGAGCGCCTCCTCGATGTCGCGGCCGAGAATGAACTGGCTGCCGAGCACGCGCATGGCCGCCAGCAGCGCCTGGCGCACGACCGACCGACCCAAGCGTGAGACCATCCGGCTGAACTGCGATGCTGGATCGCCGGCATCGTCACTCTCCCGGCCGATGACATTGCCGGTCAGCATCAGCATCCAGGTCGCGGCATTGACGAACAGCGGCTTGCCGATGTTCAGGTGACGCTCCCAGTCGGCGTCGCCGATCTTGTCGCTGATGAAGTGATCGAGCGTCTCGGCGTCGGGAACCCGCAGCAGGGCCTCGGCGAGGCACATCAGCACCACGCCTTCCTTGCTGGACAGGTTGAACTCCTGCAGCAGATCGTCGATATCGCCGAAGTGGCGCCGCTCCGCACGCATGCGCTCGACCAGGTCGATGGCGAGTGCGTTGATGCGATTGCGGCGATCGTCGCTCAACCTGAGCGAGGCGAGGAGTCGCGGCACGCATACCGTTTCGTCGGCATCCGAGGCAATGCGCATTGCGGCGAGGGAGTCGGTTTCAGCCGCAGCTGAGGAAAGGGCGGTCGCCATCGTCGGCATCGGGACGGGTGGGCACAGGGTTCGGGTCGCGAGCGCTCCAATGATCCTTCAGGTCGCGTCGCTGCTC
>JANNOC010000409.1:0-5067 GCA_031398865.1 Gemmatimonadota bacterium
TCCCCTGTCGCCGGCCGGATTGCGCGAGTACGACTTCGCGATCAGCGACTCGCTGCAGATCCGACTCGCGGATCGCACCGTAAACGTCTATCAGGTTCGCGTGCGCCCCAAGGCGGACGACGCGCCGCGCGTCATCGGCGCGCTGTACATCGAACGCGGCGATGCGCAGGTGGTGCGAATGGCCTTCAACTTCACGCGCGCCGCCTACAAGGACAAACAGCTCGAAGATCTCGCGATCGTTCTCGAGAACGGCCTGATCGACGGCCGTTTCTGGTTGCCGCGACGTCAGGAAATCGAGATTCGCCGCGCCGGAAGCTGGCTGGACTATCCCGCCCGCGGCATCATCCGCGGACGCTGGGAGATCTGTTGTTATCAGGTGAACGTGGGGCTGGATGCCGCTCTGTTTCGCGGTCCCGAGATCGTGAGCGCACCGAGTCGCATCGTGGGCGCGCACCCGTGGACGGGTGCGATTCTGGATTCGCTTCCGGACGACGTCCGCGCCGTCACCGAGGACGACGTGCGCCAGGTGCAGGACGAAGCACGCGCCCTTGTCCGCGCCGACGCTTTGCAGCGCGCGCGTTCGACGGCGCTCTCCGCGCGCGCCGTGTCCGATTTCGTGCGTGTGAATCGCGTGGAAGGGCTCGCGCTCGGTGGGGGCGTGACACGCCGCCTCGGTGCCGGCTTCAGCACCTCGGCGCGAGCCCGGTATGGAGTGGATGACCGTGCGGTGAAGGGCGCGGTCACGCTCGCGTGGCAGCGCGCGAACGGCGCGGAAGCGCGCCTCGCGGTGATCAGGGATCATCGCGACGTGGGGGATGAGGCGGAGACGTCGCTCGTTCGCAACAGCATCGCGTCGCAGGAATTCGGCAGTGACTACACCGATCCGTACGACGTGCGTGGTGTTGCGCTGTCGCTGCGATCGCCGATAGCGCTCGGCGCGGCGTGGACGCTGACGCTCATGCGAGAAACACAGCGGAGATTGGAGGTGCACGCGACGCCCGCGCGCGGCGACTACCGGGGAACCGTGCCGGCATGGGCGGTGGTCGCAACACGCGCCGCACTGCGAGGCGAGCGCCCCACCCGGTTGGGATGGCTTGGCGCCGAAGTCAGCGGGACAGTGGAAGTGCGTGGGGGGACAGCGCGCGCGCGCGATACCGTTCTTGCACGCACAGAACCGTATTTCGGGCGAGCAAGCGCGGTGGTGCGCGCCGAACGTCCGTTTGGCCGCCAGCGGTTCGTGGTGCATGCCGCGGGTGCCGCTGTACGGGGCGTCCCGTCAGTGCCGCCGCAGGAGTTCGCCTATGCCGGCGGTCCGAGCACCGGGCCAGGATACGGGTATCATGCCTTTGTCGGGCGGGTCGCGGGCCACGCGCGGCTGGAGTGGCGCACGCCGATACCGTTCGTCGCGATCCCGCTGGGGCGATTCGGGCGCGCTCCAGCTTCGGCCACTCTCGCGCCCTTCACGCAAATCGTCTACCTTGCCGGGAGCGCGCCTGCGAGCGCGCACGACAACGGCGTCTATCCGTCCGTTGGGCTCGGCGCCCTCGTGTTTTTCGACCTGCTCCGAGTTGATGTGGCACGCGGGCTGCGCGAGGGCCGGTGGACTATATCGGTGGATGTCGCGCGCGAGCTGTGGCGAATTCTGTAGGCGAAGCGAGCCGTGAGTGGTGAGGCGGGAGGAGAGCGGTGCATAACGCGACAAAAAGCGCTGGCGATTCCGTGGAGCGTTTCTAGCTTCCCCGTCTGGCGACGACGACCAACCCGCGGGAGCACGAATGGCTGAGCGGTACGTTCGGGACGAGTGGATTCTGAATACCCTCGAGGGACTTCTCGGTCCGGAAGCGCTCGCGGAGCTCAAAGGCATGAATCCGCCGCCGGAAAGCTATTGGCGACAGGCGGTGCAGCAGCGGCTCGTGACGGATGAAAACGTCATCGCCGCACTCGCGACTCGGTTCCGGATGAAGATCGCGGACGTCATGCTCTCCAGCCTGCAGGCGCGGGAGGCGGTGTCGGAGCATCTCGCGCGGAAGCACCATATTCTGCCGCTCGCCATCACGGACTCGGTGTTGGACATCGCGACCGCCGATCCCAACGACCTCGATTGCGAGCGGTCGCTCGCGTTCGCTACTGGCCGCACGGTGCGCATGTCGCTCGCGGCTCCGGCACGAATACTGGAGCGCATCGAAGAGTTGTACCGCCCGGACAACGCGGTCGAAAAGATCCTCGATGCCGTCAGCGATCGGCACCAGATCGAATCCATTTCAGACACGATCGAGGATTCGGACCTCGACATCAGCGCCGATCGAGCATCGGAGCGTCCCATCATCCGTCTCGTGGACCACGTGCTCGCCGAGGGGATCGCCTCGCGAGCCAGCGACATCCACATCGAGCCCGAAGAGTCGGGGATCGTGATCCGCTATCGCATTGATGGCGTGCTCGCGCAGGCGATGGCGCTGCCGCGCGCGACCGGGATCCCGCTGGTGTCGCGTGTGAAAATCATGTCCGGGCTGGACATCGCGGACCGGATGCGGCCGCAGGACGGCCGAGCTCGCGTCGCGGTCAACGGCAACCGCGTGGACCTGCGCGTGTCGACGCTGCCAGCCTCGCAGGGCGAGAAGGTCGTCATCCGCATCCTGGATTCGCGCCAGACGCTGCTGTCGGTGGACGCGCTGGGGCTCAATCCGGACGAGATGGAACGCATGACGCTGCTGCTCAACCTGCGCGAAGGGATCGTGCTGGTGACGGGCCCGACGGGTTCGGGAAAGACGACAACGCTGTACTCGGGGCTGCGGCACGTACAGGCCCGTGGTGTCAACATCGTGACCGTGGAAGATCCCGTTGAGTACCGCCTCAACGGGATCGTGCAGGTCCAGGTGAATGAGAAGGCTGGTCTGACGTTCGCGTCCGCGCTGCGTTCCATTCTGCGGCAGGACCCCGACGTCATTCTCGTCGGCGAA
The DNA here is from genome assembly GCA_031398865.1 of Gemmatimonadota bacterium. GTDB lineage: Bacteria > Gemmatimonadota > Gemmatimonadetes > Gemmatimonadales > Gemmatimonadaceae > JANNOC01. The sequence continues at coordinate 2,958 of JANNOC010000409.1, forward strand.
ATCCGTGACAAGGAAACGGCGCAGATCGCCGTCCAGGCTTCACTCACCGGCCACCTTGTCTTCTCGACACTGCACACCATTGACGCTGCCAGTTCGGTCACGCGGCTCATGGACATCGGCATCGAGAGCTACAAGATGGGCGCGGCGCTGAAAGGCATCGTGGCGCAACGGCTGCTACGGAAGCTGTGCGTCAAATGCCGCGTGGAGAATCGCGATCTCGCATCGCCGCGCATGCAGCGCTGGTTCCCGACCGGCGTTCCGCTGTACAAGGCGGTGGGCTGCCCGGAGTGTTCGCAGACCGGCTATCGCGGGCGTATGGCCATCACCGAGGTGCTGATCGCCAACATCGAGGTGGAGCGCCGGATCACCGCGAGTGAGTCGGTCGAGCGGATCAACGAGGCCGCACGCGCTGGCGGCATGCGCTCCCTGTGGGACTCCGGTGTGCAGAAGGTGCGCGCGGGCGACACCAGCATGGAGGAACTGATCCGCGTCGTGGAGATGCCGGTTGAGTTTCCGAAGCGCGCGTCGCCCAGCGGGGCAGACTCCGTGTCCAAGCGCACGCCACCCTCCGCGACACGCACGATATCCACCGTGCAGCGGACGACACCGCAGCATGGCACAATCCCGGTGCTCCCTGAGGACGTCTTCCAGCTCGTGGACGACGAAGCGGGTGCCGCGGGCAAGCGCGGGAAAGCGCGCGTCCTCCTCGTGGAGGACGAGGAGCCGCTGCGGCGCGTGTTGCGCGAGCTGCTCGAGCGCGAAGGGTACACCGTCGTGGAGGCGGCCGACGGCGTTCAGGCGCTCGATGAAATCGACCGGAGCGGGCCCGACATCATCGTCCTCGACCTGAATCTGCCCCGGCTCGACGGCTACGGCGTCCTGACCCATCTCCGGAGCCGGCCCAATACCGCCATGCTCCCAGTGATCGTGCTGACCGCCAAAGGCGACGAGGACAGCGAGGTTCGTGTCTTCGAATTTGGCGCCGACGACTACCTCTCGAAGCCTTTCCGGCCTAGGGCGCTCAGTGCACGGCTGCGTTCGCTACTGAAGCGCTCCTGAGAATGGCAGGGAGCATGCTGTTCGTGCTCCCAACTGGACTTCCATGCTCCCAGGCACTCGGGAGCATCCGTCCTGGAAATAACTCGCTGGGCTGGCTTCAGTGACGCAAGTCAAAGTGGGCACGGTGGATGTCATCGTGATACGCGAGAGCGCGGACGGGTGGGCGGTGCTCGCGCTGCGACGGGCGCCAAGCGTCCGATGCGCTGGCGCATGGGAGGCTGTACATGGGAGCATACAGCCGGAAGAATTGCCGGTGGACGCGGCACGTCGCGAGGTTCGGGAGGAGGCCGGCTTCATGGTCGCGCAGCTGTATCACCTCCGTGTGCACCCTTTCTTCGTTCAGGCCACCAGTACAGTTCAGCTTGCTGTCGTCTTTGCTGCTTTCGTCGTGGAGACGCAGGAGCCGCTGCTCTCCCACGAGCACGATCGGGCGGAGTGGCTGACCGTGTCCGAGGCGCTGCAAAGGTTTGCCTGGCCCAGCGAACGGGAATCGTTGTCCCACGCGGTGACCCTTCTGAGCGGACCCCCCGACGCACGCGCTGGAGCCGTCGAAGGCGTTCTGCGCGTGCCATGACCCGGGTCTCGCCGTCTCACGACTTGCCGCCGCGCGACGTCGGCAGAATTTCGTCGGGACTGGGCGCATTCGGCTTGACGCGCACGCTCTTCGCGGGAATGCCGACGTTCACATGGTAGGGTCGCACGGTCTTGGTCGCGAGGGCCATAGCGCCGACCATGCCCTGGGTCGACACGCGCACGCCGGCCAGCACCGTCGCGTGGTAGGTGATGCGCACGCCGTCCTCGAGGACAGTGGTCGCGTTCGTGACGTCCTTCTGCTCGACGATGCTGTGGGTGTGGCTGTAGATGTTCGCGTAGTCGCTCACGGACACGTTGTTGCCCATCACGATGCCGCCGCGATCGTCCAGTAGCACGTGCCGGTGCACCACGCAGTTGTCGCCCACTTCCATGTTGTAGCCGAAGGAGAACTCGACGTGCTGAAACGCCTTGAAGTTTTCTCCGCAACGCCGGAAGATGAGCGGCGCGAGCAGCCGGC
>JANNOC010000429.1:0-3233 GCA_031398865.1 Gemmatimonadota bacterium
CGGTCCACCCGAACCGTAGACCGGAAAATTGCCGAACGTGTTGCAGCCAAGATTAGGGCAGAAACCCATGAGCAGCTGGTTCTTGGTCAGAAAAAGCCCCTGACCCTCGAACAGGCCACCCGCCGGCTTCTTTCTTTCCTCACCCGCTCGCGGTGGCACGTCAGCGCGCGTAGCGCGCGGCCGCCAATTCAACGATCCGCGCGATCAGCGCCTCGTGCGGCAGACCGTGCTGTGCCGCGGCGCGCGCGAACTCCCCCTGCGATTCCAGATAACAGTTGGGATTGACTTCGATGACGTAAATTTCCTCCGCGGGCGTCACCCGAAGATCGATGCGCGCGTAGTCGCGCAAGCGGAGCGCGTGAAATGCCTCAACGGCGAGTGACTGCATGCGCTCCAGTAGCTCCTCCGGGACATTCGTCGGGAATATCGACTCGGTGCCCGCGAACTCCTCGCCGCTGCCCATCCCATCTTCACCCCACTTCGCATCCCAGCTCGCGATGCGTGGCCGGTCCTTGGGAAACTTCGAGAAATCCAGCTCGATCACGGGAAGCGCTTCGGCGTTCGCGTTGCCGAGCACGCCGACGTAGTACTCTCTCCCCTCGATGAATTGTTCGATGAGAACAGCCGATTGATACTCGGCGTGCATCTCACCGATCTTCTCGAGCAGCTCGCGAATGTCGTTGACGACGGATTTTCCGGTGATGCCGAGCGACGCGTCTTCCTGCGGTGGCTTCACAATGAGCGGGAACTTCATGTCCCCGGCCCACTCCACCTTGCCGCGGTATACGCTGCCGAACTCCGGCGTCAGCACGCCGTGAAAGCTCAGCACCTTCTTGGTGAGCGTCTTGTCTCCCGCCACGATCAGACCCGCCGGACTCGAGCCCGTGTACCGCAGGTCGAGGAGATTCAGGAGCGCCGCGACGTTGGACTCGAGCGCGCTCTTGCCCGCGAACGACTCGGTAATGTTGAAGACCAGCTCCGGCGCCGCGCGCTTGATCGCGGTGACGACGGGCTCGACCTCCGCATCCACCACGACCGTCTCCGTTTCATGGCCCGCCGCGCGCAACGCGCTCTCGAGCTGCGGGATGACCGGATCGGACGGCGGTTCGAGCGCGTCCTTGGTGTGCATGACGACAATTTTCACGAGTCGTCCTCGGATTCGTTGTCGGATTCGTCGTCGGCGTCGCTGCTCCCATCCAGCGTGTTGGTGTGGCGATAGTTCATCATCACCGCGGTCCCGAACGCCGTCAGCTCGATGAGCGTGGAGGCCTCCAGTCCGCGCACCCGCAGATCCAGCGCCGCGGCGCGCGTCGCCAGGAAGTCCACCAGCGCGCGCACGACCGCGGCGCCTTCGCCCGTCCAGTACGCGATGCGGCCGACCATTTCGCGCCGATGCCGGCGCAGGAAGGTCGCCGCTTCCTCGCCGAGCGGAGCGTCCGTCACGCTGCCGAAGAGGCTCCGCAGATCCCCATCGAATTGGCGTTCGTGGTCCACCGGGAGCCCTTCGTCCATCTGCTGGTAGTGTTCCGCCACGGTGTAGTCCATGGACTCCACCGGAAGATCGTCGGGACCAATCTCCGGAATATCCGGCTCCGTCGCGCCGATCTCCCTCATGACGCGATCCACGTACTCCAGCTTCTCGATCGCGGGCCACTCGCCGTAGTCGGCGCGCCAGTCGAGGTCGGGGGTGAGCCAGACCGCGAACGTCTCCGCGAAGTCTTCGTCAGGGTGCTTCTGCGCGTACCAACCAAGAATGTGACGCACGAATCGGCGCGAGAACGGATCGGCGCGAAAGCGTTCGCGGTAGGGGCGCGAGTACGGTCCGAACACCTGGTGCCAATCGCCGCGATCGTAGAGTCGATAGGCATAGTTGACGGCGTGGCCGGCTTCGTGGCGAAGAAAGCGCATGGCGTCGTGCTCCCCCTCCACCTCGACGGCCACTTCTTCTTCGATGCGCGCGAGGCGCGGATCCGCGAGATAGAACGGCACGCCGATGATTGGAGTGTTGTCGGGACAGCCCCATTGATCGCTCAGGTACACGGGGGGGCGGAACACCAGCCCCTTGTCCTGCATCTCCTGGTACAACTGCGCCACCAGTCGCTCCACGAGCGTTCCGCGAATGGAGAGCCCGAGTTCGGAGATGCGCCGGGAAAGCAGGCCTGAGCGCTCATCCTCCCAACTCGCGGGAGGCGGCGACGATTCAGGCGGAACCGGCAACGGCGGTGGGGAATCGGGAGGTGTCGTAAGCGCTGCCGGTGGCTGGTGCACAGCGCGCTGAGCGCAAGCGTCATACCGGACCAGAAGCAAAGCGGCCCCGCCGGAAAATCCGACGGGGCCGCAGGAACGGGCGATCGCCTTACGCCGCTTTCGTGCCGGTACTGGCCTCGAGCTCTGGCGCTGGTCCCCAGACGTACGCCCAGAACCGGGGCGACGCTTCGGCACGCGAGCCGCGCGAGATGATGATACCGAGCGGTTCGCTCTGCTCGGTGCAAATGCGAGGAGGAGTCATTGTCCTGAAAGTGGGCGCCCGATGTCGGACGACGTACGGTGACCCTTTCGAGGTCAGGCGCAATCGGACGAGAACGGTTCGCCGACGGCGCCCAACCAGGGTCGATCTTCGTGTCGAGTCTGTCGGAGTGTGCTATTGCACTCGCGGTGCCACTTGGAGCGCATGCGTTAACATGCTGCGATGCAAATACTTATAAAAAACGTAGCCGAGCATTTCGGCTCGGCTGTCGCACATTAACACATGAGACTATCGGCGTACTGTGTCTCTTTACTACACGGCGGCTTTGGTCACTACGCGACCGCTTTGCGCGCGAGGAACGTGGTCCCCTCACCGACGGATGGCTCCATCGAGATGTCCCAGCCAAGGTACCGCCGTTCCAGCTCGTCGGTGGTGACGGCCGTCTGGCCCGCGATGATGGTTTGGACGAGGTGCACCCCGCCATCCGCCGTGGCACTCTTGAGAAACTCGATGAGACGGGACTGAAATAAGGTTGCTGAGGTCGCGCCGCGCGGAAGGCCGGCGTGGCGGACCCATCGATGTTGCTGTGCCGCCGGTCGATGGCAAAGCGCGACACTTTCAGTTGCTCGCGCCCTTGGGTATCCAGCCAGACGATGTCGGTAATGGCAGGGGCTTGGTGCAGAAGCCGAATGAAGCCCAGATAGCGCCGTTCGAGTGTCCCGCGATCGTCAATTGGCTGGTCGGTCCAGCCGATTTGGTGTTGGAT
>JANNOC010000060.1:0-2319 GCA_031398865.1 Gemmatimonadota bacterium
CTCGAACTCCACGAGCGACTTCGGATCGAAGTGTTTCGGATCCACGACGGAGCTGAGGACGTTGGTGAAGATCCGGAACTCCCGTGCGACGCGCATGTCGTAACCGTAGGAGCTGACGCCATACGAGATGACGCCCTCGCGGACCTGCCGTCCCTCGAAAGGCTCGATCATCCCATGCTCGAGGGACATCTTCGTGATCCACCGGTCGTTCTGTATGGACATGAATGGCGGCTGAGGGCGCGAAGCGGACGACGGTCGGCCATCAGCTTACCGCGGCGCAGCGATGATCGGTAGGGCGTCCACCCACTCTTCCACTCCCGCCGCGCGCGCGATAAGTTTGCTCGGATTCCGCCCGGGACAGGTCAGGAAGCGCGGATTCACCCCCCGTAATTCACGACGCTCGGAGATTCATGGCCCGAACCTACCTGCCGGCGCTTCTGCTCATCGGCTTCGTCGTGATGAACGTGGTGCTGCTGCTCGGGCTGTCGCACCTGACGATGCGGGCCCGTCCGACCTTCGAGAAACAAACGCCGTACGAGTCGGGCATCCCGCCGCTGGGCGACGCGCGCGAGCGCTTCTCCGTGAAGTTTTACATGGTCGCCGTCCTCTTCATCATTTTCGACATCGAAACCGTCTTCATGCTGCCGTGGGGCGCGCATTACCGGCGGCTGTCCTGCACCACGGATCTGGTTGGCGGCGCATGTCCCGCCGGCCAGCTCTCGTTCTTCGGCCTCGGTGAGATGCTGGTGTTCATCGGCATCCTGCTCGTCGGCTTCGTGTACGTGTGGAAGAAGGGAGCGCTGCAATGGGATTGACTCCCGCGCGCGACCGGTCCGTCGTCACGTACGAACCGCAATCATCGGAAGGATGGGTCACCACGAAGCTCAACTTCCTGGTGAACTGGGGCCGCGCGAATTCACTCTGGCCGATGCCGTTCGGTACCGCCTGCTGCGCCATCGAGTTCATGGCAACGGCCGCCAGCCATTACGATCTCGCTCGCTTCGGCATGGAGCGCATGAGCTTCTCGCCGCGCCAGGCCGACGTCCTCATCTGTGCTGGCCGCGTCCCGTTCAAGTTGGCACCTGTCATCCGCCGCATCTGGCAGCAGATGCCGCAGCCGAAGTGGTGCATCTCCATGGGCGCGTGCGCCTCGTCAGGCGGAATCTACGACAACTACGCGGTGGTGCAGGGGATCGACACGATCATTCCCGTGGACGTGTACGTCCCTGGCTGCCCGCCGCGACCTGAAGGGCTGATATACGGCATCATGATGCTGCAGGAGAAAGTGAAGCGCGAAACACTGTCCGACCCACGCCTGCGCGAGGAGATGGAGCCGGATCCCACGAGCCAGCTGTACATTCCCGCCTCGCGCATCGACGAACTCTCCGAGCCATTCGGTAACTCCGTCCACCAGACTCGCTCCGCTCCGTGAAGACCGCGTTCGGCATCGTGCACGCCGGCAGCGCCGCACCCGACGCCCCCGCTCCGGCGACGCCGAGGAACATCCCGCACCGCGGTGGCGCGCTGCAGCCCGGCGTCGACGAGCTGCGCACGCACTTCGGCGCGGCGATTCTCGAGGTGGGCGCCGTGTGGGGAGAGACCACCGTGGTGGTGGATCCCGCGCGCGTGCTGGACATCGTGCGCTGGCTGCACGACACGCCGTCGCAGCGTTACGACTACCTCTCCGACGTGACCGCCGTCGAATGGCGCGACACGGAGCAGCCACTCGAAGTGGTGTGGCATCTGCGTTCCCTGCCGCATCGCCGCTTTCTTCGCGTGAAGGCGAAGCTGCCGAAGGGCGGTCCGCTCGCGGTGCCGAGTGTGTGGCCGGTGTACAAGGGCGCCGATTGGCTCGAGCGGGAGTGCTACGACATGTTCGGCATCTCCTTTACCGGCCACCCGGATCTGCGCCGCATTCTGATGTGGGAGCAGTACAAGGAAGGCTATCCGTTGCGGAAAGACTTCCCGCTGCGTGGCCGGTTCAGCCGCGCTGAGCAGCTGCGCCAGGCGCTCGCGGCGAACCCGGAAGCGCGCTATTCGATGGAGGAGCTCTCCATCGCGGATGCCTTCGAGGATCTGCCGGTCGACATGCGCCGCCGGTTGGACGCCGGCGAGCGGACGGGCGAGTAGCATGGCGACGACCAAGCGCACGGTCGAGGTCGCGCTGTCCACGTCCGGCATGGATGCGCAGGGGCGGCCCCAGCGCGTGCCGCTCGTGATGGATGCGTCGGGCGCCAGCGTCGCGGTCGCGCCTCCGATGGCGAACGAGCCCGAGCTGTCGAGCGAGCACATGCTCATCAACATCGGGCCCCAGCATCC
>JANNOC010000491.1:0-4294 GCA_031398865.1 Gemmatimonadota bacterium
GAAGCCGCGGCAGCCTCGTCGGGATCGGCTCGAGATCCCGCCCGATGCGTGGGAGAAGTGCGAGGCGTGCGGACACACGGACATTCGCGAGAAGTTCGTCCGCAACCTGAACGTGTGCCCCGCTTGCGACTACCATCGCCGCATTCGCGCCGGGGAGTACATCGCCATCCTGCTGGACGAGAATTCCGTCGAGGAAACCGAGGTGGATCTCCGCTCGACCGATCCGCTCGGTTTCCCGGAGTATCCGCAGCGGCTTGCGAAGGCGCAGGCGAACGCGGGAGAAGGCGACGCGATCGTCACGGTGAGTGGGACGCTCGGCACCATGCCTGTAAACCTCGGCGTCATGGACTTCGCCTTTATGGGCGGTTCCATGGGGTCCGTCGTCGGCGAAAAGATCGCGCGGCTGGGGCAGCGCTCGCTGGAGCGCAAATACCCGCTGGTACTCATCTCGGCCTCGGGCGGCGCCCGCATGCAGGAGGGCGTGCTGTCGCTCATGCAGATGGCCAAGGCCGCCGCCATGCTGTCGCAGCTCGCGGAGCGCCGGATACCCTACGTATCCATCCTCACCAATCCGACGACGGGCGGCGTGAGCGCAAGTTACGCCATGCTGGGTGACGCCATCATCGCGGAGCCGGGCGCCGTTATCGGCTTTGCGGGGCCGCGCGTCATCAAGCAGACGCTCGGCCAGGATCTCCCGGAAGGCTTCCAGACATCGGAGTTTCTGCTGGATCACGGGATGCTGGATGCTGTCGTGCACCGGCGGCAGCTCAAGGACACCGTCGGGCAGCTCCTGCGGCACATGAGTGGCAAGCCCGCGGCGTCGGGGTGGACTTCGCCCTGAGCGTCTATCGCGAGACACTCGACTCCCTTTTCGCACGTACCACTGGCACCACCCGTCTCGGCCTCGACCGGACGCGCGAGCTGCTCCGGTTGCTCGGGGATCCGCAGCACCGCTTTGCGGCGCTGCACATCGCGGGGACGAACGGGAAGGGCAGCGTCGCCGCGACACTGGATACGCTGCTTCGCGGGAGCGGTCTCCGCGTCGGCAAGTACACCTCGCCGCACCTCGTGGACTTTCGCGAGCGCGTCACCATCGGCGGCCGTGCCATCGCCGAGGACGAGGTGGTGGATTTCGCGCACCGCTACATGCCGCACATCGAGCGTGTGGGTGCCACGTTCTTCGAGGCGACGACGGCGCTCGCCTTCGACGCGTTCGCACGGCACGCGGTAGACATCGCGATCGTCGAGACGGGGCTTGGCGGTCGCCTGGATTCCACCAATGTGATTCTTCCGCTCGTCGCCGGAGTCACTGCGATCGGCCTCGACCACACCGACCTGCTCGGCAGCACCCTCGACGAGATCGCGACGGAGAAGGCTGGCATTTTCAAGCCGGGTGCGGCCGCGGTGGTCGGCGAGCGCGGTCCTTCCATCGCACGGCTGCTGCGGGAGCGCGCGACACAGGCGGGAAGCCGGAGCGTGACGGTCGTGGCCGATTCCGGTGACGCGGCTGACATCTCCGTCCGTGCCGACGGTACCCGTTTCCGCCATCCCCGTGTCGCGCGCGGGGCACCGCTGCACACGGGGCTCGTCGGGCGACACCAGGTAGACAACACCCTGACTGCGCTTGCCATGCTCACGGCAGCGGGTGCGCAATATGCGCTGAGCGACGCCGACATTTGCGCGCATCTTCCGCGCGTGACGCTGCCGGGGCGCTTCGATCAGGTCAGTCCGTGGATCTTCGACGTCGCTCACAACGCGGACGGCGCGCGCGTCTTGGCAGCGACGTTAGGCGACGTGCAGCCCCCCGGGCCGCTGATCGGGCTGATCGGCGTCCTCGCCGACAAGGATTGGCGCGCCATTGTCCGGGCGATCGCGCCGGCGGTCGACGAGATGCTCTTCGTGCTGCCTCCGACGGCTCCAGAGGGACGCCGGTGGATCGTGCAGGATGCCGTGGACTTCGCGACCGCGAATGGCTGGCGCGCACGAGCGGAACCCGACTTTGACCGCGCGCTGGTACTCGCTCCCACTCTCGGGGCAACCGTTGTGGTGACCGGGTCGTTTCACACGGTGGGCGATGCGATGTCGCGCTTGCAGGTAGATCCGCTGCGCGGGTACCTTCCCTGAATGTCTCAGAACGCGCTGCCGGGCTTTCGTGATTTCTATCCGGCCGAGATGTCGGAGCGAAATCACATCGTGCGAGCCTGGCGCGAGGTGGCGCGGCGCTACGCGTTCTCGGAGTACGATGGACCGCCGCTGGAGTCGTTGGACCTCTATACCAGAAAGAGCGGCGACGAGATCGTGTCGCAGCTGTACACGTTCGAGGACAAGGGCGGCCGCCTGGTGGCGTTGCGCCCCGAGATGACCCCGACGTTCGCACGCATGGTGGCGGCGCGCGCCAACGCGCTGCGCAAGCCGGTGCGCTGGTTCTCCATTCCGCAACTGTTTCGCTACGAGCGGCAGCAGAAGGGGCGCTTGCGCGAGCATTTTCAGTTGAACGCGGACATCGTGGGGGAAGCCGACGTCACGGCGGATGCCGAACTGCTCGCGCTCGCCGTGGACATCATGAAAGAGCTCGGCCTCGCGAGTAGCGACGTGCGCGCGCGCGTGTCGGATCGCCGGTTGCTGCAGGCGCTGTTGCTGCACGCCGGGGTTCCCGAGGCGCAGTTGGGCGTCGCGTATGGCGCGGTGGACCGGATGGATCGCGAGAAGCGCGGTGACGCGGAGGAGCGATTGGCCGCCGCGGGCGTGCCAGCGGATGCGATCCGTTTCCTGTTCGAGCTGGCGCGTCCCATGACCGCGGACGCGTTGCGCGCGGAGTACGGTGGCCATCCTGCGCTGCAGGCGCACGTCGCGCTGCTGGACCGGTACTTCGCCCACCTCGAGGCGTTAGGCGTCGCGGACTGGGTGCAGCTGGATCTGTCGATTGTGCGCGGGTTGGCGTACTATACCGGCATCGTCTTCGAGCTCTTCGACCGGCGCGGCGAATTCCGTGCGATCTGTGGCGGCGGTCGGTACGACTCGCTGCTCGACGCCCTCGGCGGCGTGGATGAGCCGGCCCTCGGATTCGGGATGGGCGATGTCGTGCTTGGAGAGCTGCTGCGCGCGCGGAAGCTGATGCCGGCCGCAGCGCCGGCGCTCGACTACTGGGTGGCCGCGGACGACGAGGCGCTGCTGCCATCGGTGATGTCCCTGGCCGCCGCGCTGCGCACGGGCGGCCACAGCGTGGAGTATGCGCTCCGCCCTCAGAAGCTTGGCCGGCAGCTCAAGAGCGCTGCGGCGGCGGGAGCCGTGCGCGCGGTGATCCTGAGCGCGACGGAGAGCGCGAACGGGCGTGCGACGGTCCGGACGCTCGCCGACGGCAGCGAGCGTGTCGTTGCGCTCGCGCAACTGCGTGCGACGCCTGGGGGGTACGGTGTTGTGCGCGGCGGCGACGGATTCGCGGACGTTAGGTGACACATCCAGAGAAATGGCTGACGACAAGAAACTGACACCTCGCGCCACCGATTTCAGCGCGTGGTACAACGAAGTTGTCCTGCGAGCGGAGCTGGCCGACTACTCGCCCGTGCGCGGATGCATGGTCATTCGCCCATCGGGCTACGGTATCTGGGAGCGAATGCAGCGGGCGTTGGACGACATGTTCAAAGCCACCGGCCACCAGAACGCGTACTTTCCGCTCTTCATTCCGCAGAGTTTTCTCCAGAAGGAAGCACAGCACGTCGAGGGATTCGCGCCGGAGACGGCCGTCGTCACTCACGGCGGGGGGAAGGAGCTGGAGGAACCGCTGGTCGTGCGCCCCACGTCGGAGACGATCATCTACGCGATGTTCGCGAAGTGGGTGCAGAGCTATCGCGATCTGCCGCTCCTCATCAACCAGTGGGCGAATGTCGTGCGCTGGGAGATGCGCACGCGGCTTTTCCTGCGTACTCTCGAGTTCCTGTGGCAGGAGGGGCACACAGCGCACACAACGCACGACGAAGCGGAAGAAGAGACACGCCGGATGCTCGGGGTGTATCGCACATTCATGGAGCAGTGGATGGCGATGCCGGTGATTACCGGACGCAAGACCGAGTCGGAGAAGTTCGCGGGCGCGGTGCGCACGTATTCGTGCGAAGCCATGATGCAGGACAACAAGGCGCTGCAGGCGGGGACGTCGCACAACCTCGGACAGAATTTCGCCCGGGCGTTCGACCTCAAATTTCAGACCGAGGCGGGCGGTACGGACTTCGCCTGGAACACCAGCTGGGGCGTCTCCACACGGCTCGTGGGCGCTCTCGTCATGACCCATGGCGACGAT